>CBFHCJ010000081.1:0-15034 GCA_965654005.1 uncultured Streptomyces sp.
GGTCAGGGGCGGATCAGCTCAGGCACATGCGGACGTCGCGGTAGACGTACTTGCCGGAGACCCAGCCCTTCTTCTTGGTGTTCTTGTCGGTGATGTACACCCACGTCGCACCCTTGGTGGTCTTGTGCACCGTGAACTTGTGCGACCTGTAGAGGATGCCGATGGCCGTGGACTTGGTGGTCGGCTTCGAGCGGATGGTCACGGCGTTGGTCCCGTGCACCTTGTACGGCAGCGGCGGTTTGTTGTGGCAGTGCCACGAGGTGGACGCCGGGACGGCGGTTGTCGGTGCCGCGGTGGCCGCCGGGGCGGACAGCACCGGCAGGGCGACGGCGGCCGCGGTGGCGGCGAGCACGGCTATACGACGTGCAGACATACACAAACCTCCATAAAAAGGGTGCAGTTGGGTAGGGGTGTGCCTCGGCGAGAAGTCAGTAAGCAGGTACTGGACGCAGGTGCCTCACCGCGTCGCCGGGGCCTGGAAGGGGGCGCTGGCCGTGGTCAGGTCACGGCGCTCCGGCCCCGTCGCTCCGCGAAGGAGCGCTCTGGGGGCGCGTCGCGTCAGCGGCGCGCGGTGCTAGAACCAGCTGGCGGCGACCCAGCCCTTCGTGCCGTATGAGCCGCTGGAGAGGGACTCGCCGTAGTACCAGCGGTTGCCGTACTTGTTGACGGTGGAGCACTCGATCCAGAACTCGCCGGCGGAGTCGAGGTGGCCCTTGGACTTGTAGGCCACACCCGGGCCGGTGCGAATGTTCGGCCACTCGAGGTTGGGGCCCCACACGGAGTGGTTGCGATCGTTTCTGGTGCAGGCGGACGAGCCGACAGCGGACGCGGGTGAGGCGACGGCCGCGAGACCGCCGAGCAGGACAGCGGTGGCCGTCGTCGTCATGACGGCGTTGCGGATGGCGGATCGCATGAGAAGAACCCTTCGGTGGAGGTGTTCGTCGAGGTGCGGGGGCGGCTGGTGGCGCGGCCCCCGCCCAGCGCGGCGGAGGCGCTGGGGTTCTGTGGATCTGCGGTGCGAAGCCGGCTGATCGCCCTGACAGGAGCGGCGCCGCGAGTACGTCGAGGCACCCACGGCAGCGAGGCCGACAGCGAGCATTCCGCTTGCGACGACGGTGAGTTCGCCCAGTGACATCCAGGGGCGTTTCGAATCAGGGCTTGACTCGGTCTCGGTCTCAGCCGACCGCCGGCTCATCAACCTCGACCTCGGCTGCCTGCTCCTGCTTGGCCTCGGGAGCCGGGGCCTGAGCCTGCGACTCCTTGGCCGCCGCCCGTGCCTCGCGGGCGGCGCGCATGGACGCGAACTGGTTGTCCAGCGTCTTGTCGTCGACCTTGAACTCGGAGGCCTCGACGGACTTGGTGTTGACCACCAGGCCAGTGCCGCGCGTCGCGGGCATCACGTTGCCCTTGAAGCCGTAGATGGTGCCGACCTCGGTGCCGTCCTTGTTCAGGATCGGCTCGGTGTTCGGACCCGCGGCCTTGACGATCTCCTCCATCTGGCCGGTGGAGTACGGAGCGCCGTTGTTGTAGCGGACCTTGCCGTCCTCACCCTGAACCCGATCGGACTTCAGATGCAGGTTCGTCTGCTCCGGACCGCGCGGATCTCGAGCGTCGACCTGGACGTCGGCGTACTGGGACTTGCCGTCCTTGGTGACGCCGTTCTTGTAGACCTTCGCGATGAGGTTGACTCCGGTCATCGCGCCCTTGCCCTTGAGAAGTGCCATGATCTCTTCCCTCCGCTTGTTCCGACTGCCATCTGACAAGTCGGCCGCGATCAGTCACATCGTCCGGACAAGGCATTGAGTCCCGCCGAACGCTCTTCACGCTAATACTCTCATAGAGCATTCGACAAGGCAGGCGACTAGTCTTTCTGTTCGCGTTCAAAGTCAGTCGGGATAGGAGGTGACTGCGAGTCGAATGCGATTCCGGCGTCCGCTGTGGTCACAGCCTGATCGACCTGGGCCTGGACCCGCACGACGAGGCCGGCGTCCAGTGACGAAGCCTTGGACCGCCGCATCCGTTCGGCCTGCTCGCGCTCGGCGCGCAGCTCCGCGATCCGGGAGCGCAACACAAGGGTGCTGGATTCCTCGTCCGTCTGCTGAGGTGTCAGCTCCCGGGAGACCCGTGTCATCGCCGCGACATCGTCCACCGGCAGATCGGGAATTGCCTCGGCCTGGCCGGACTGGTCCAGGTAGTCCATCGCCGCCAGCAGCAGCCGCCGGCGGTCCCTGGTCGTCTCGACGAAGGTCTGGTGTGCGTGCGGCCCGATCTCGACGTCGGTGACGAAGTCGTAGCCCAGGTGGTGCAGGTCCAGGGCCTTGACCTCGTCGAAGTCATACGCGGCACCGGCGACGATTTTGAAGTCCGTGCTGACCTCGTCGGTCTCGGTACTCGCCTGGTCCTCGGCGCTCGACCCCACGCGCAGCACCAGGCCGGAGGAAGCGAGATCAGCACGCAGGCCGTCCAGCTTCTGGTCATAGGACTGCTTCATCGTCCGGATGCGCGCGTCCAGCACCGCCCGGCCGCGCTTGCCTTCGATCAGAAGCCGGCCGCCGGGCTGATCGTAGATCGTCCGGCCCAGGTTCTCGGCCTCCTCGGAGTCTTTCATCCGCTGCAGGGAGGCATCCGCGCGCAGCGCCATGAGCGAGAGCAGCCGCTGGCCGTAGGTCGCCACGTCCTGCTGCTGCTCGTACCACTGGCCGGCGTCCCCGAGGAAGGGCAGGAAGTGCCGGTACTTGCTCATCAGCCGCCGGTGGTAGTTCTCCTCGAAGCGGTAGAAGTCGTAGAGCGGGCGCGAGTCCTCGGCGGCGGCGCCGGCCTTCTCGGCCTGTTCCCACTGGTGCGTGAGGTCGCGGTAGACCCCGGCCTTCTCCCGGTGATGCTGCAGGCGTGAGGCGTAGCTGCGCAATCGGAAGCCGAAGGAGACCAAGTCGGCCTCAGCATTCTCGTCTTCGCCCTGCCGGTCCGCGGCGAGCGCCGCCATCTGCTGGTAGTCCATCCCCATGACTTCGAGCATCGGCGTGCGCACCCGCAGCTCCGACTCCGGCATGGCCCGCAGCATCTGGTAGACGCCGTTGACGGCGCGCTCCATGATCTGCGTACGTCCCTGCTCGACCAGCTTCTGCCATTCCTCCGTGCTCAGAAACTCCTTCGCGCGGCGCTCGTTGGCGTAGTCGACGATGCGTTCCATGGCCTCCGGCATCGGGGACCCGGCACGGTCGAGTTGCTCCTTCACGAGTTCGGTCACCAGTTGGTTCGCCTTGCGCATGCGGGCGTCATTCGAGCCGGCGCGCCACAACGTTCGGTCTGCCGGCAGGCAAGCAAGCAGGAACTGCGGCAGGGACTCGGCGCGGATCCGCTCGTGCGCCCACCGCTTGATGAAGGTGGTGACGTTGCGCCGCTCGTAGCCGACGGCGCTGGAGAGATGAGCCACCGCCTGCTTCTCATCGAGCCAGGCGTCAACACCGCGGCGGAGCCTGGACTTGTGCCGGTCCAGGAGCTTGCCGCGCTGCGTACCGGTCTTCGTCACCTGGCCCCGGCCGGCGTCGACCATGGCCAGGTGGCAGTGCACGTGCTCGGTGTCGACCTGGATGACCCCGACGTAGCGCAGGTCGTCGAAGCCGCTGGTGCCCGAGCTCATCCGCTCCAGACCGTGCATGATCGCCATGCGCAGCTTCATCTGGTCGATGTGGCCGCGGTAGTCGCCGCGTGCCTCGCAGTGGAAGTCCTGATCGACGATGCGGTGCTTCCTCAGGTACTCGTCGTCGAAGGACAGCACCGTCTTGAGCACGGTCTTGCCGTTCTCGAAGTGCTGCTGGATGTCGTTGCTGGCCGCGCGCAGCTGCTCGTCGGAGAGTGAGACCGAGCCGTAGCCGAAGGCCACGCCGCCGTCGCCCTGGGCCTGGCGCATCTCATGCTTCGCCGCACTCCGCGAGATGCCGGCGCGCTCGACGGCGGACTCCCGCGCCATGTAGCGCATGATGAAGTCGTCGGTGCGCAGGCGCTGGATCGGAGCCAGCGACTCGGTCGCCTGCGCGCGGGCCATGTACCGGGTGACGTAGTCACCCGGCGTCGCACCGCGCGATCCCTTGCCGCCGCGCAGCGGCACGCTGAACTCATTGACGATCACGATGTCCTGCTTCAGGCCCATCGTCGCTCTCCTTCCTGTCTCGGTACCGATGCACTACGGCCCCGGCTGCTGCTCGCCAGCAACCGGGGCCGCGCTCGTCATGCCTGATCCGTCCTCAAGACCCCAGGCTCTGCTCACCGTCCTCGCCGACGTCCAGATCGGCCGCACGCTGGGCCACCTGGCGCTTGCGCTCGTCCAGACTCGGAGCGGGCTTGACCTCACGTCGCCGGGACTCCTGCTCCTGCTCCTCCAGCTCCAAGAGATCCAGGTTCAGGTCGCGCTGCGCCTCACGGGCCGGAATCGGGGGAGCGAACGGCTCCTCCTGCTCCTCAGCCGTCTGCAACGCTGCCGCCACGCGCTCCCGGTAGAGGTTCTCCGTGGTGCCCTCAGTGCTCGCGCGCTCGGTCTGGTACTGCTCCCGTTCGGCGGCGATCTCCGCCTCGATCTGCTGCAGACGCGCGCTCATGCCGTCAGCGACCGGCGCTGCCTCAGGCACGGGCGCTCCGACGACCTGCTTGACCTCGGTGTCCAGGCCCAGCTCGTCCTCGGTGAACAGCGAGTTGATCGCGTCCGAACGTGCCTTCAGCCCGCGCGCATCGACCACACCCTCAGCCCGCGGTACGCCGTCCGTGGAGTGGTCGGCGAAGTAGCCCGCGAGGTCGTAGCCGCTGGACTCGAGATCGATCTCCAGGCCCCCGATGTCGTGGATCTGGGTGAAGACCACGGGCACATCGCCTTCGGTCTGCGCCCCCGACGGAGCGAGCACGAGCATGTCCGCCGTGGCCGGCAGCTCCCACTCGATCCCGGTGACCTGCTCGGGCACTGCGAAGCCGCTCGTGAAGTAGCCCTTGCTGGCGAGCACGACCAGCTGCTGGTCATCGAACTCGTAGAAGGCGTCTACCTTCTCGCCCTGGCCGGGGGAGTAGGTCACCTGGGAGATGCCGAACGGCAGGGCCTTGGCCGGGGTGACCGAGCGCAGCTCGCCCGAAATGTGCAGATAGGGGCGGTAGTTCTCCTCCTTGCCCCGGTGCTTGAGGTCGAGCGATTCGACCATGACGCCGAGCTCGGCGGTCACCCCCTCCAGCCGGTACGTCTCCACTCCCCGTTCACGCAGGACACGGTGGGCCCATACGTCGTTCATCGTCAGTCCTGCGGTTCGCATCACTTGCTCCTCTTGCGGTCGGTCTTGCTCTGGTTCGTGGTCCCGGTCGTGGACTTCGGTGTGACGTCGGCCCCGGTCGCCTCGCCCCGGGCGTCCCGGATCTTCGCGATCATCCGCGTTGCCCAGCGCCACATGCCGCGCATCACGACGATCTCGCCCGCGGCGAGCAGTGCGACCAGGAAGAGGAGCGGCATCAGCCACATGGCGATGGTTCCGTCCGCGCTGAGCGCACCCCGGGATGCGCCCGACTGCTGGTGCAGCCATGCGCCCAGCAGCGGGATGATGACCGTGGCCGTGATGAACGCCAGCAGGTAGTCGGCGAGAAGGACGATGGCCCGGAAGAACCCCGCCCACACCACGACGGAGAACCTGCCGGTCTCCTTCTTCGGGGCCAGACGCCGCCATCCGGTGCGCAGCTTCGAGTCCTTCTGTTCCTTCGCGGGCTTCGCCGTGGTCTTCTTCGCTGTCGCGGCCGTGCTTGTCGGGGCGGTCGTCTCGGTCTTCTCCAGGGTCTGGGTCGACATGTTCGTGTCCTTATGTCTCGTCGGGGACTTCTGGGGTGCGTGCTGAAGCGGTGGGCGCTTTGCTCACCCGGTCGGCTTGGGGGAGGGCTGTTCCTCGCTGGCGGCAGCGAGGGTGTCGCGGGTCTTGCTGGAGGCCCGATAGGCGTCCAGCGACGTCACCGTGCCGTCGTGAGAGGTGGAGTAGGTGAAGACCAGGAACTCGCTCTTGGCAGCGCTGTTCTGATCCGGTCCGACGCGGACTGGATCGAGCCTGGCCACCCCCGTGTAGGAGTAGTTCAGGCCCTGCACCCGACTCACACCGATGTCCAGATCAGCGAGCGTGTACGTCGTCCCAGCGCCCTTCGTGGCTCCGGTCGCCGTCATCCACTCCGGTACGAACTCGGTGAGCACCCGGGACTTGTGGTCGAGGAAGTCGTAGCGCGCGTCGAGCAGTACCTGCTGCTCCTTGACGGTCCGGGTCGACGTCGAGCTGTCGGTGAGGCTGAGCAGGAGGGACCGGCCCGTCGCCCTGTCACGGTTCACTCGCTCGATGTCCATGCCCGGCAGCTGAACCAGCAGCGCCGTGTGCTGTGTTGCGAGCTTGGCCTGGGCGTCGCCGAGGTTGCTTTCGAGCTTCTGAACAACCGCATCGGCCTGAGTGTCCGACGCGGCCGGGCCGTCGCTGAGCAGGCCGGCTCCGAGCGTGACCACCGACAGCGCGAGCAGCGCCCCGGTACCGCCGAGCAGGATCTTCCCGGCGTGCTGGCGCAGCTTGTCCCTGACCTCCTCGTTCACGGTGCCTTCGCCTCCTGCTTCAGGGCCTCGCCGGTGGCCGTCGTGCCGGTCTGGATGTTCACGAACGCCTTGCGGACCAGGTCGTAGTCGGCGCGGCCCCAGGCCAGCACCGCCGGCTTCTCGCCCGCACCGGTCCTGGTCTCCATCGCCAGCCAGGTCACCGTGATGGTGCTGTCGTCGTTGACCAGGTAGGGCACCTGGGCGACCCACTCAAAGCCGGAGTTGAAGCTCATCGGGATCCCGACGCCGGCTGCCACGTCCTTGTCACTGGCGAGCAGGTACCACGGTCCCAGGTTCGCCCGGTGCACCGAGGGGGCGAAGTAGGGGATGAGGTTGCGCAGTGTCGACTGAGACGTCGCCGTGTCGAGCGTGCCGCCGTCTGCTGCCACGCTGGGCGTCAGGTAGCGGTAGTTGTTCTGCAGCTTTGCGACCTGACCAGCCGCCGTCAGAGCCGCGGTCAGACCACGCTCGGCGTCGTCGGCCTTCGGCAGCGCCGCCGTCTTCGCCTCGGTGATCCTGATCTGCTCCTGCAGAGAGGAGATCTCCGGCGCAGCCGTATCACTCACCGCGCTCTGACCGCCGGAGAACCCCGCGGAGAGTACGAAGCACAGCAGTGCGCCCACACCCATGCTCACGCCGGCCACGAGGGTGCGCTTGCGCAGGCCGCCCGCGGGCTCCGTCTGCTCAGGAGTGTCCGCGCCCTCCTGCGAGGACGCGGACGTCGCGACGAAGCGCGTCTTGCGCACTGCGCTCCCACCCGACTCATCGGTCTGTGTCGATGCCATTGGTCCTCAACTCACCGTTTCACTCGAATATCAGTTCAACTCTATCAATGGGGCGAGTCGAAAGGGAGCCTTGGTTATCCGGAATAGCGAGTCTCGCCACTCGCCGGGACGCCGGAGAGATTCGAGACCTTGCCCTGGGCGTCGACCGTGACGAAGAGCAGCGCGCGCCGGTGCGCCGTGACACTGGCTTTGCTCGACTTGTTCTGGGTCACTGCGTCGGAGGTGACCTCGACATCGGCCAGGGCGGCGTAGGTGTAGACGCCCGCCTTGACGTCGACGACCTCGATGTCCGGATCCGCGCCGAGGGCCGAGTTCAGGCCGACCGTGTCGATGTAGTAGTAACGCCGCCCCTGGGAGTCCTCGTTGAACCTCGACGAAGGCATGAACGACTTCAGGAACGTCTCGTTCCCGGTGAGGCCGAACCGGCTCTTCAGGCTCTCGCGCGCCGCCTCGTAGCTCTGTCCCGAGTCCCACGTGAAGGCCATCGAGAGCAGCGACCTGATGCGCTCACCGTCGGTACTCAGCCGGTTCTGGCTGACACCCAGGGCCGCCATAACGTCCGCGTTCACCTGCTCGGCGTTCTTCTTCCGGATGCCTGCCAGATGTCCCTCGACATCGTTGATCTGGGCTTCCTGCTCAGCCAGGGCCGCGTGTCGGCTGCTCCAGGTCACACCGGCAGCCGTCGCGACGACCGTGAGGACCGCTGCCGTCACCAGGACCGAGAGGTTGCGCCGGAAGAATCCCCGCCGCGTGGGTGCTGCCGTCTGCTCCGTCATCGCTTCCCGCCCCTCTTCTGTGTGCCCGTGCCGCTGAGTTCAGGGGCTCCGGACCCGGCCGGCATCTTGATCGCGGGGTTCTCGTACTGAGCCCCGGCAGCGGTCACCACGAGCGCCAAGTGGTCGAAGGCCCCCGTCGTGCCGTTGCGCACGTAGCGCGCGCTCGCCCAGGCGAGCACCTCGCCGCTCTTCGTGTCCCGGCACAGCCAGACGACCTTTGCCTCGTTCGTCGCGCCCGAGCCGTCCTTCACGCTCAGATCGGGCATCACCGTCTCGACCTTCCACGCGTACGTGCTCGGGGCAGCTGCGTTCTGGCCGACGTAGCGGATGTACCAGGCGTGGCGCGGATCGATCTCGGTAGTCGCATCGAACGGCGTCAGCGACGAGGTGCCGTACGCCTCCTTGTCACTGACCAGGAAGGAGTCCTTGCTGAACAGCGGCGCCATGTCCCGGCGGTGCTTGATGATCTCCAGCGTGGCCTGGTTCGGGGCCCCGTTGTTCCGGCTGGGCTGGACGCTGGCCTGGTGGTACAACGTGGCGAAGGTCTGCTCCCCGGTCACGACCTTCTTCGCGTCGGCGGCTGCCGCCTCGGTGAGCTTGGACAACTGCGCGCCGGCGTCTGCCTTCACGGGCGTGGACCGGGCATCGTCCAGCTGCCCCTTGAGCTGGACGATCTGGGCCTCGTTGTCCGCCGTGCTCGCCTTGAAGCTCTCGCCGGCCACGCCCGTGGCGACGACCAGGGCGAGGATCCCGACCCCCATCACTGCGGTCACGCTGCGTCGGATCAGGCGCGCGTTGTCCTCCGGGCTGCGTGTCTGGACCCGTTCGCGCTGGCGCGTCGTCCAACTCGCGAAGCGCTCTTCGAGCTCAGCTCCGGTGACCTTCTTGCGCGTCTTCGATGCCGCGGGCTTCTCCTCGGGCATCGACCCGGTCTCCTGCTCGGGGCCCGTACTCTCGGACTCGTCATGGGCTGTCGTCACGGAACACACTCCTCACTCCACGTTGCTCTCATAAACGACTCAAGTCTATCTACAAAGGCATTCGAGACCGACTCTGAATCCATTCGACAAGGGCTCCGAAAAGCGAAGCCGGCACGCAGGGCCTGCACCGGACATGAAGAAGCCGGTGCCCGGATCGCCCGGCACCGGCTTCTCGCTCCCGGATCAGATACAGCGCATCAGACCGTCTTGATCTTGCCGGAGGGGAGCATCGAATCCGACATGTCCACGAACTTCCAGCCCTCGGCCGCCATCCGCGCCGCGCTGTCGACGCGGACCCGGCCCATGTAAGCGCAGTAGCCGGCCTCGCCGAGGATGACCTTGTCGCCCTGGATGCCGAGCACCACGAGAGTGTGGCCGGCGGGGGTGCTGCCCGGGGCGGAGCCCACCGAGTAGGCCGTCGGAGTCGAGGACATCTGCTTCCCGGTCACCCTCGCGATCGTGTACGCCGTCTCCTTGCCGTCACCGGCCGGGTAGGTCTGGAACGTCGTGTACTTGTTCACGAAGTAGGTCGAGAATGATGTGCAGTTCTGCGCGTGATTGCTCCCGCACGAGCCAGGACCACCTTGGTCGCCGTAGCGGTCGTCGAGGAACTTGTCACCCTCCTTGTTGAAGAGGTCGACGAGGGCCTGAGCCTCTTCCTGGGTCATCCCGCCGTCCTTCAATGAGACAGAAGTACCGCCCTTGGTACTGCAGTTGCCCAGGATCGTGTCGATGCCGTTGACGATGTTCTCGATGATCCCGCCGACGATGTTCTTGACGCCGTCCACGATCGAGTTGTCGACCGACCAGCCGCTCATCCTGCCGAACCACATCTCGGCGTTGTCGCCTCGTGCGGTGAGCCCGGCCGCGCCGTCAGACGAACGCTCCCAGTTCTCGTGGAAGTGCAGCGCGGCCGCACGCGGGGACCCCTGCGACGTCTTGAGCATGTCCTTAAAGACCGTGACATCGCCCGGATTGTCCCCGTCGACCATGAAGGCCAGCTGGGCCTTGATCGTGAACCAGTCGATGCCCTTGCTCTTCGCGTACTGGCGCAGCAGCGTGTTGCGGCCGAACGTCCACTGCCCGAGACCGATGCCGCTGTCCGTGTTCTGTGCGGCGCTGGCCTTCTCGGCGGTCATGGCATACGTCCCCGTGGGGAAGTTCTGCACGCTCGTCGGGTCGATCCCGGACTCCTGCGACCAGTTGCCGAGGATGCCCGCGATGTTCTCCTTCGGCATCCCCCAGCTGCTGAGCACCGAGTAGATCTCCTTGGCGTTCTTCTCCACGCCCGCCGGGACGGTGGCCCCGGAACCGTTGCCGACGCTACCCGCGTTGACGACGCACGCCGTCCCGTTCGCGTTGATGCTGCCCTCGGTCAGCGCCGTCGAGTTGAGGACGCCGGTCAAGACCGTGCCCAGCAGGGCCACGGTGGCGGTCACCGCGACCGCACCCGACATCGCTGCCGCTACAGGGGTCATCGTCGCCGTGACGGTGACACCCAGGACCGCGCCCGCCCCCTTGGCTATAAAGCTGCCGATCGCCATGAACGGCGCAGCGATCGCATGACCAACCGCCTTGGCGATGTTGACGATGAGCGTCCACAGCAGCTTCCCTGCGTTGACGGCCATCGCCATGGCGGCGAAGAACATGGACTTCAACCAGTTCAGCAAGGCCATGGCCATGACCACGCCCATGGCCGGCGGAGCAGCAGCCGCGCCACCGCCGACGGCGACGCCCTTGGCCGCCTTCGAGCCCAGGCCCTCGTCGTCTTTCGACGCACCGCGCTCGTAGCCCGTGCCGCCGGCACCCAGCTCGCGCTGGTCGGCCGGCTTGGCGTCCGGGCTGCCGCCGGTGACCTTGGACACGCCCTTGACCGCGTCCTGCGCTCCCTCGACGCCGACGTTCTTCGCTGCGCCAACGGCGGCTCCCGGAAGCCCGCCAGCCTGTGCGCCGGCCACGGCACCGGAGACGGCAGCTCCCGCGTAACGCCCGGCGTTACGGCGGGTCGCGCTGCTGCCGTCTCCCTCGATGGCCTTCTGGGCTGCGCCTCCGGCCATGTTCCCGGCGACGCCGTTCATGCCCTGCTTGATCTTCGACCCGGCATTCGCGGCACCGGCCGCCTTGCCTGCGGTCTCTGCGGTGTCTGCCGCGTCCGGCATCTTCGGTGCGGCCTCCGGCATCTTCGGCGCAGTGTTCGCCGCGCCAGAAGGACCAGAAGAATCAGCTCCCGGCCCCGGGAGCTGCTTGGGCACGCTGGCCTTGCCCTCGGGAGGCTTCTCGATGCCCTCCTCGGGGCCGAGGCTCTTGGTCCCGCGACCTTGCCGGGGCACCCCCTGACTCACCGACGTGCTCGGCTGGTCCTTCGGCGTCCCCTTCCTGGGACTCCGATTCGGCTTGTCGGTGGCCATGTCGCTTTCCTTTCCGGCTCAATGCCAGGTAGGCGTGATGCGTCACTTCCTCGCCGCACTCAATGGAGAGTGGTGAGGAAGTCCTTGTCGTCGCGAATGGTGCTGTTGGACTGCACGTCCCGCAGACTCACGTCCAGTCGGAGCAGGTCGAGCGACAGATCAGACTCGTACTGCGACTTGTTCCTGGAGTAGTTCTGATACGCCTGTGAAAGGTTGTTCATGATGTTCATGAGAGGGCGCATCGTCACGTCAGAGGACTGGTAGTCCTTGGTGAGGCTGGTGCCGTCCGAGAGGATCCACTGCATGTCCGAGATCTGCTGGCTCGTTGGATCCGAGCCCTCGTCACGCTTCTTGGTGAAGAACTGTGCGTAGCTCTGACCGGCCGGCACCAGGGCGTCGAGGTAGCCGTCGTAGACGTTGCCTGCACGCCAGTTGAGGTCGAAGCCGCCCGGGACGACGTGCTTGGTCTGCAGCGCCAGCGTCGAGACGCCGTCCTTTGCCTCGGCCGCGGAGACGCCCGCGATCTTGTCGGTAGCAATCGAGACCGGAACGGTCGGCGGACGCAGGAACAGGCCGTCGATCTTCGTCGTCTGCAGGTCGGAGGTGTACGACTGAATTTGCGTCAGATTCGTGCGCATCTCGACGAGCTTCTGGTCCAGGGCATCCCTGGCCTCGGCCTCCATCTCCTTGAGCGCGACCTCGTAGTAGGCCTGCGCAGGGTCGAAGGTCAGAGCGTCGAGCGCCGCGATCTTCTGGACCCCGGATGCGCCGGGGTTGAAGAAGACCCGCCACTGGTCGTACTTGGAGAAGGTCTCGTCGCCGGCCAGCTTGCCGCTGCTCTGCTCCTGCTCCGCTCCGGGCGTGGTGAGTTCGGCGTTCGCACGGACCGTCAGGTTCAACACCTGGCGGTCGAAGGGCCGGTCGGCGTTCAGGAGGACCCCGACGTAGCCGGTCGAGCCGAAGGCGTAGAAGGAGCCCTTGATCCCGCTGGTGCTGACCGGCTCGCTGTTCAGCGAGGTGTCCGACCCGAGCAGGAACGCCCTGTAGTCCGCGGCGTTGTACGAGATCTGAGCGGTCGGACTGAAGTGCATCATCACGAGCGCCTTGTTGCCGCTCTCGTTGGTGTAGACCCCGTCGACGGTGCCGTCGAGATTCGTCTTCGACGTCTTGAAGTCGCTGGTGTACAGCGCCGTCTGCGACAGCGAGTCACGCTCCGCCTGGTACGCCGAGGCCCCCGATGCGCTGATCACGATCGCGCCCGTGACCGCGAAGATGCCGAAGAACACCCCAAAACGCTCGATCGCGTGGTGCGAGTCGAGCTTGAACTTCCTGCTGAAGGCCAGTGCCTTGTCCTTGATCCCCATGTTCTGCTCTCTTTCGTGCCTGCACCGTGCTGCGGGACCGGATATGGCGAACCGGGCCGGAGGAGGCCTTGCACCTCAACCGACCCGGTTCGCTCGACGCCTCTGTCCCCGGTCGTGTGCACGGTCTGTGACGGCCTCTTACTTGGAAAGGCCGCTCAGGAACCCGCTGAACTGATCGACGGTCTGGACGATCACCGTGCCGCCGCCGAGGTCCGTGATGGTCTGCTGGCCGCCGGAACCGACCGTCGAGATCAACGACCACCCGCCGGTGCCCAGGGCTCCGCCGACGAGAATGAGGAGCGCGATCGTGCCCCAGCCCTGCTGCTGACCCGACTGCGGGTTGGCCATCAGCTTCTTGATCAGGAGCACACCGCCCCAGACCAGGCCGACAGCACCGAGCAGCATGAGCAGAAGACCGCCCCAGAGCTGGATCTGGGACTTGGCGTTCAGTAGGAAGCTGGTCAGGTCCCAGGCTGCACTCGGCAGGGAGGCCTGTGTGAGGACGGCTGCCTCGTAGATCTTCGTCACGGTTCTTTCCTCTCGCCTTTCGAATCATTCGGTGGCATGACAGTGAGTCACAAGGCAACAAGCGCAGCCCATCCACCCGGTCGGGCAGTGATAGAAGCCGGAGTGGTCGGTGGGCATGCTGTCGGCTCCCCCCGCTGGCTCGTATACGTGCGCATCAGCAGTGACTAATCTACCCCATTCGAATGATGGATCGCAGAGGCGCAAGAAAGGTATATTGATAAAGAGTCGAAAGGGACTCGGAAACGAGGCGAATCGGCATCGCGGCGCGCGACCGCAGGGCCGTGGTGGGCGCCTGTGGAATCCGCAGTGCGAGATGTGTAATGTGCCGCTCCAGCACTGCTGCGGCGCCGGCCTGCTCGATTTCGAGGCGGGCCACCCTCACACACTCCGTCGATCGCGATCTTGACCAGGAAGTGCCAAACCGCCATGAACCCACTGCCCGGGGACCTTTTCGCCCGCCGAATTCGTCAAGAACGCGAACGCCTCGGCATCAGCCAGGCAGAGCTAGCACGCCGTATGGCCGCACTGCTCGGCACGAACGTCGACTCCACCGCCATCACACGCATCGAGCAGCAGACCCGCGCGGTCAGGCTCGACGAGGCGGTCACCGCTGCCGAGGCTCTCGGGGTCCCTCTGATCACACTGGTCAGCGACAACTACGCCCGCGAGAACGAGGCTGAGATCCAGAACCAGCTCGCCGAGCTCGCCCTCGCCGAGCAGGAATGGGAGAGGCTGCGCCAGAAGATCCACCGGATCACCCAGACCATCCAGCAGCTCTCCGCCGAGCGGGAGGCCTTCCGCTCTCACGCGCTGGACGTCAACCCTGAAACCGCCGGCGACTACGAGCTCGATCCTGAGACGCAGGCCGCTCTCGACGCCCGGATGCGTGGTGTCCGCAACAAGCCGGCCGGAGAGGTCACAGACCCAGGCGCATGACGCTGTTGCGGGCGGCCGGGTTGAACTCCCGGTCGTAGGCGTCCACCGTCTCGGGCTTCCGTCACCGGCCGCCCCGCATGATCTCCTCGGTGCTCGCGCCGTTCCGCCTTGCCTGAGTGACTGACCAGCTCGCAGACTGTGGAAGCTGCACGCCGACGGATCCATCCTCAAGGCCGCCGAGGAGGGGCCGTGGCCGAAGGCGAAGGACTGGCGGGTCCAGGACCTCGACACCGACTTCTTCGGCACCATGCTGCAGCAGCTCGTTGGACGCGTACGACGAGCAGTTCACCGGCACCCCGCAGTTCCGCTACGGCAGCCGGTAGTACGACCCGCCCGGGCCAGGGCGCCCCGGAGTCCGGTCAAGACGTTGACCACGCTGCATCAGGAGCGCGCTCACAGACGGGTGGTCAAGGTATTGGTCACCCGCTGACCATTGAGGATGCCGTAGCCGGGGTGCTGAAGGCGCGGGACGTGGAGGCCGCGGCCCTGTGCGCCGCGTACGCCCCGGGTAGCGGGCGCGAGCTGTCTCGGCGGGCCGCCCCGGCGATGTCGCGGCCGCTGGTGCTGCGCGCCATCGGCGAGACGGGCAATCCGCCTGGAGGGTGATTTTCCGGCGAAGCGCCAGAAAAGCGACCCGCAGAACGGGGGTGTGCGCGGCCGATCTCGGG
>CBFHCJ010000082.1:0-15010 GCA_965654005.1 uncultured Streptomyces sp.
TCTATGAATCGTCGCAGTTCAGAGCCGGTATCCGAGCTCCTGCGGTCGGTAAAGCCAAGTGGCAGAACCGGCCGCACGACAGTCTGCGGGACCCCCTCGCTCCGGGCCGGACGTTCTCACCGAACGAGAAGTACGCCGCGCTCGTGGAGACGGCCGGCTACCTGCCTCTCGCGCTGTCATCCGAGGACTACCTGAAGCTCCTGCCGACCCGCTGGCAGGCGGTGAATTCCTACGGAATCAAGATCAAGCACCGGATCTACGACTGCGGCGAGCTCGACGGGCTGCGGCGAGAGAGGTCCGGCCTGGCCGATCACAAGGATCGGTGGGAAGTACGTCACGACCCCTATGACGTCCGTGTTGTCTGGCTGCGCGACCACCGTGAGGAGACCTGGATCACGGTTCCCTGGAGGCTGTTGTCGTCCCAGCCGGTCCCGTTCGGGGAGATGGCCTGGGATCACTCCGCCAGGGATCTACGCGACCAGCAGGGCGCCACGGTGACCGAGGAGGCGATTTCCGAGGCGGTGGGGGAACTGCTGGAACGGGCGGGCACCGGACCCGTCGAGGAGAACGAGGCGCCACCCGCCCGGAAGCGCGCCCGCAGCCGTCGAGCCGAGCGGGCAGCCGCCCGCACCCGCGCCGCTTCTGATCCGTCCTGGCCCCGCCCGGCCCCGCCGTCTGCGTCCGCTCAGATCGAGGAGCGGGAGGACGAGACCGACGACGAGGCAGTCGCCGATGTCGTTCCGCTGCGTGTCTTCGACGCCCGCAAGGAGGCGAAGAAGTGGTGGTAGAACCCGAGCAGTTCGGCATGCCCGACAAGCGGCGCATGCCGACGACAACGCTGCCGAACTGGCGATGTTTCGTGAACGAGGACTCGCCACAGTTCGAACTGTTCAGCGAGGCGAAGTGGCGGGCAATGGCCGCCCCGGAGCGGGATGAATACGCCGAGGCACGCGTCGACTACCACTCCGAGCTGATCATCGTGGAGACCCCGGCCATCCGGGAGATCTTGCACCAGGGACGTCTGCTGACGTTGGTGAACCGGCGGGAGATCAGTGCCCGCCGTGGTCTGATCGTCTCCGGCCCCTGGGCGACGGGCAAGTCCACCGCGATCAAGCAGCTCGGCCGAGCCCATGAACTGCGAGTACGGCGGCGCTATCCCGACCATGACCGCATCCCGGTCGTCTATGTCTCGGCTCCGCCCAACGGCTCCCCGCGCAAGCTGGCTACGCGCTTCGCGCACTTCCTCGGGCTGCCCCTGAAGTCCCGTCACAACGAGATGGACATCGCCGACGCGGTCTGCGAGATCCTCACCGAAGCCCGCTGCGATCTGGTCCTGGTCGACGAGATCCACAACATCCAGATGGGCACGTCCAGCGGCAAGGACATGTCCGACCATCTCAAGTACTTCGCCGAGCACATTCCAGCGACGTTTGTCTACGCCGGCATCAACGTCGAACGGGAGGGGTTGTTCACCGGCGTTCGCGGCAAACAGATTGCCGCCCGTTGCGTCATGCAGCACACCGCGAACTTCCCCTACGGCAGCGAATGGCGCTCCATGATCGCCACGATGGAGCACGCACTGCGGCTGCACCGTCACGACCCTGGCACCCTGGCCCGCCAGGCGAAGTATCTCCACACCCGCACCGGCGGCAGCATCAGCAGCCTGTCCCATCTGATCCGCGCCGCCGCGATCAGCGCGATTGCCGACGGCAGCGAACAGATCACCCGACGCCTGCTGCACACCATCACGGTCGACCACAGCACACAGTCCGACAGCCCCCGGCCGCCAAGGGAAACCGAGGACGACATCGGGGACGCAGCGTGATCGCTTCCCTCTCGCCGCGTCGACTCCAGGCCCTGCCCCGCACCGTCGCCCCACTGCACCGCGAATCATGGGATTCCTACGTGAAGCGGCTTGCCAGGGCGAACCGGATCCCGTTCACGCTCCTGCACGAACACCTCGACGACCCCGCTCGCATCCAGCCGGAGCCTTTGCCCTTGCTGGACGCGATCTGTGATCTATCCGGCCAGCCCCGTGACCGGCTCCTTCGCGCGCTTCCCGATCTGCGGCCACCCGGGCCCGACGACAGCGAGCCCATCGCCAGCCTGCGGCTGGCGCGAAGCGGCTGGAAGCTCCATCCCGCATGCAGCCGCTGCCTGATGAGGAAGGGCATCACAGAAGTGCTCCCCAGGTCTTGGCACTGGGCCCCGGTCAGCACCCGGCTCTGCATGCGGCACGGGCAGTGGACGGACGACCGGACCAGGCAATTCGCTCTCCACACCGTCCCGGAAGTCCTCCATGCCCAGCGTCGCCATCATCACCTGAGCCGTCGGCACGGCTGGGGCCCGGTCGTTCTCGCGATGCGCGCGGCCACCACCATGGTGAGCGGCTGGCGGGAGTACGACGCTCTCGTGGAGACCCGGCACAAACGGATGGCTGCTCTGTGCGGCCCCGACTGGCGGGCCTATGACAACGATCCGATGGTCATTGCCAGCGCCTACCCCGAAACGGTTGCCCTGGCCGGCCTGTTGGCCGCACCCGGCCTGAGAGACCTGCCGTTCACTGGCCACCCAGCAGACATGCGGCGCTTTATCGACGAGGTCCGGGTGCGTGTCCTGCCCGGCTACCAGTACGACTACGACGATCACAAAGACCCGCTGGTGCGCTGGATCGAACAGGAACGCCGCCGGCGCACGCTCCCCGATCCGATGACCGCGAGCCTGTGACTGTCATCCCCGCGTTCACTGGAAAGCGACTCGTCCTTGCGCGGCACCGCCGCCGGATGACGCTGGCCGCTCTCGCCCGCGCCTCCAAGTTGACGACGCACAGCCTCACTCATTTCGAGAACCGCCTGAAGTACCCGTCACCCCAGTCGCTGGACCGGCTGGCTGGCGCTCTGGACGTCACCCCTGAGTTCCTCCTGGCCCCACCGCCCCAGCAGATCCTGCCTGAAATGATGAGCCTGCGAAGCCCGACCAGACTGACCGCGCGCAAACGCAACAGCACCGTTGCTGTCGCCGAACTCACCGCAGCCTTCGTCTCGTGGATCGAAACGCACCTGTGGCTTCCAGGGCCCAACCTGCCCTCATGGCCACAGCTCGACCCCGAGCACGCCGCCGAGGCCCTGCGGGCCCACTGGCAGATGGGCGACGCCCCCAGCGGTGAGCTGACGCCGCTCCTCGAAGCAAACGGCATCCGCATCTTTGCTCTCCCGACCGACTGCGGAGACGTTGGAGCTTTCTCCACACGCCAGTCCGGGACACCGTTCGTCTTCCTCCCATCTCATCTCGACGGCGAACAGGCGCGGCAGCATCTCGCGCACGAACTCGGGCAACTCGTCCTTGGTCACAGCCGGCCAGGCCACCGGGACTCGCGCACTGCCGCCATCCAGTTCGCCTCTGCGTTCCTCATGCCCCGCACTGCCGTCGTCGCCGCGATGCTCCGCACAGCCACCCCGGAACGCCTGACCGCAGCAGCCAGCGCCTGGGGTGTTCCCACATCAGCCGTTCTCCACCGTCTCCATGACCTGAAACTCCTGCCTGAGTGGTCCCACAGATCGAACATCCAGAGACTCGGAGACGAAACGTCCCCTGCCCACCAGCCCCGGGCCAACTCCGTTGAACGCAGTCACCTGCTGCCCAAAATCGTGGCTCATCTTCGCGCCCGCGGGCTTCCCGTCGACTCCGTCGCGGAGTTGACCGCCCTTCACACAGGCGACCCTCCACGCTGGCCGACGGCGACAAGCCCAGCAGCTCCTGCTTCCGCCGACGAGTAGGAACACCGAGCTTGTTCTGTATCTTCGGCTGTCACGCAGGGCGACCACATCGATTTGACCGCTTGAGGACTTTTGCGAACGACGACCTGCGGAAACGTGATCACTGCGGGGCCTCTCGCAGAACTCTCACAGATGACCATTTATGAGAATGGCCGTGCGTGACACCCGTGGCCGGGGGCACCCGGAGGCTGGCCGTCGTCGAGAGCCGGTTTTCGTTCCGGCGCCCCGCCCACCGTGAGTGACCATCGTGACGAACGTCAGCATCGCCAGCCAAGTACACCGTTCAGGTTCGAAGACCCGTCGAAATTTCCTGTTATCCGTAACTCCGAAACCAACCGGCGGGCTGTATCGGGGAGTATCCTGAAATTACCGAGAGCATTTCGCATAAGGGTTTCTAAGCTCCTGTCGTTCTCGGCGATTCACAACACCGGGCCGGTGTACACCGGCCCGGGGACAGGTCCGCGTCATGACCGCGACCATTCTGTATACGCCGGCGGTCGAGGAGCGGACCTCTTCGCTGCCGCTGCGTCTCGCGCTCGCCTCAACGGACACCCCTGGTGCTCTTCTGGACGGTGCCTGGTGGCCCCGATCCCGCGACCTGGCGGCGGAACTTCCTGCGTTGACAGCAGTGCTGGATCCCCTTTGGGGGCGCATCACGCATGTCACGGTGAACCCGACCCTGTGGCCGGTCATCCCACGGAAGGTGCCCGTTGATCGGCACGTGGTGAGCGTCGGCTGGTTCAAGGCCGAGCAAGACCCCCACAAGCTGTTGCTGCTCTCCTACACCGTCGGCCGCTGGGATCTGCTGGTGATTCCGCCGCAGACGGATCCGGCCATCGCCGCCTGGCTGATGACCGCCGCTACCGGTCCGCTGCGCAGCCACACAGCGAGTGATCTGCTGGAGAGAGCCGAATTCCAACGGATCATGACAGAAGCCGACCAGGTCCGAGAAGCGGTCTGGGACTCCGAGGGCGGCCATGGCGCCCGTGTGACCGCGCCAGCACGCTCAGCGTGATCCCCGAAACGGCCCCGGTGAAACCGCCGGGGCCGTCCTTTCAGGCGCAACACGTGAGAGTGCGCAACCCACAATCCACGGTACACCAGCGGGTAGTTTCCGACGTGATTCCGTAGGCTGGCGCGAAGCATGAGCATAGAGTGCTTGCTATTCCGCATTGCCGCGCCACTGCCCCTGGACACGGAACCAGAGTCCGGGAGCGTAGATCGATTCGACGACAGCGGCTTCGCCTTTGGTCACCTTGAGGATCCGCAATGCGCCACTCGGAAGCAGGTCGTACTCGTACGTGGCGGGCGACTCACCTTCGGTGATGTCGTCGTAGGAGATATCTGCAGCCGCCAGCTCCGCGTATTCCTTGGGGGGCCGGTTCTCCACCAGCTTGATGAACACGCTCATACCTCGACGATAGATCCCTCGCGGTTTTCTCGCGTGACATGCCAGAGTCACCGCCAACGGCCGCACCACCGGGTGGGCGGTATCGGATCATTCCAGGGTGGCGAGGTGGTCGGCGGCACCCCCGCGCCACTCGATCAGGAAGAGGGTCGCGTCGTCGCTGGTAATCCCGCCCCGTTGCTGTTTCAGGGTGTGGGACAGGGCGCGCACCACCGCGCGTACTCCTTCCTCGGTGTGCTCGATGTGGTTGACCCAGTCGATGAGTTGTTCCTCGCCGAACTGCTCGCCGCCGACTTCGTGCTCTTCGATAATGCCGTCGGTGAAGCACAGCACGCGGTCGCCGCGTTGGAGCTGCCGCTCGCTGAGCTGTGGCTCGTCGCCGCCGAAGCCGACTGGCAGGGTGGTGGGGCTGTGCAGTTGCTGGACGACGGCGTGGTTGCGGATCAGCAGTGGTGCGGGGTGGCCGGCGTTGACCCATTGCAGGTGGCCTGTTGCGATGTTCAGGCGCATCATCTGTGCGGTGACGAAGTGGTCGGGCCCGAACTGCTCGGCGATGGCCCGGTCCATGAACGCGTAGATCTCGGACAGGCCGATGCGGGCGCGTCGGGCGTGCCGGTAGGCGCCGATGGCGACGGTTGCCATGGTGGCGGCGTCCAGGCCGTGGCCCATCGCGTCGATCACTGCCATGTGCAGGATGTCGTCGTTGAGGGCGTAGTCGAAGCTGTCGCCAGCGACGTTGTAGGCGGGCTCGAGGATGCCGGCCAGCGCTGCCTGCGGGACGGACATCGCCAGCGGCGGGAGCAGGGACCACTGGATCTCCGCGGCCACGCTCATCGGTTCGCGGCGCCGGGCCTCGAAGAACTGGTCGGTGTAGGAGTGCTTGGTGACGATAATGTCGGCGCCCAGGCCCGCGAGCCTGCGCAGCAGCCGCCGGTCGTCGTCATCGACGGTATCCAGGGTGACGGCCATGACCCCCACCTGGTCGCTGCCATCCAGCAACGGCAGATACATCCGCACGCCGTCGGCCTGCCGTACCTCGACGGGGGTCGCGCGCAGGAAGGCCGTGCCGGCGTGGGAGTCACTGATCGGCTCGGGCTCGCCGACCGTCAGCCGCCTCCCGGGTAGCGGCACCAGCAGCAGCTGCTCGTAGTCCTGCAGCAGGATCGAGACCTGGCGGCCACCGACCCTTGCCACCTCTTCCGCGATCAGCGGGGCGATCAGCTGCGGCGGCATCTCGTGTGCCCGGTCCAGCAGCACCCCCAGCAGCCGCTCACCGAACCCTTCCGATCGGTCCACCGCGCCCTTTTCGGGCTGTGACTCTCCTGCCGTCACAGCCGTACCCGCCCTGGACGGATCCGCTCGAAGACCCCATCACGTGACCGGTACACACGGGCTCCTGATACGACCGTTAATCCGCACAGCCTGACGCGGTCAACCGGCCCAACGAGCCGATTACGCCAACAGCGGCATGTCACACTCGGTCAAGGGACGTGGCTCTCAATTCCGGTGTCCAAACAGCGGCTCCCGACCTCGCTGCCCGAGTGGCTCCGAAACACCCTGCCGAAAACAGGCACGGTCACCGCCGTGACTCCCTCAGGCCGCCTACCGGGCCCGCAAGCGGGTACGCGAAGGCGTAACCCCCGGCAATGCGCCGTTGATCACGTCCCCGGCCACGATGGCGGGCTTACGCGCGGGCACCGTGGCCCGGGCCCAGCCGACGTTCCAACCATGGGCCACAACGGAGTCCGCCGATAACGAAAGCTGGGAAGGCTGCGCTCGTAACGCTCTCGGCGACAACGTCTCCTGGGATTTCGCGAGCTGCCGTGCTCACCGTGATTTGCCTATCCCCTCGTCGCCGAGGTGCGCGGTGAGAAGGTCGAATGGGACGGGACACAAGTTCTGTGAGAGCCATTCTCCGCTCCGCCCCTTCTGCCAGCGGGGTCACCTATCGAACCCACCATCACGGTCTGGACCACGCCGGCGCGAACCCCCACGGCCGGGACCGAGCTCACACGCAGATCGGCATCTGACGGCCTCTTTGGCAAGACCTAGCCAATCGGTCCAGGAACACGCGTCACGTCTTAGAGAGCCGCAGAACTTATCTCAGCATGTCAGAGCGCATCTCAATTCAACTCAATGACATCAACTATTTTCGCGTCTGAGTTGAGTTGAAATATTGATGTGAGTTGGCTACCCTGGTGGAGACGCGGATGAAGGGCCCCGGAGCCCTTTCGGCGCGGAGAATCCGTCCTGGAGAAGAAGGCGCGGGCCGCAGATGACCGTCGGGCAGTCCCTCGACCCCTGGCTCAGCCGGAAGCTGGCCGCCCTCGGCGGCGTCGGCGACTGCCGGTTCCCGGGCTGCACCGCCGAACGCGAGCGTCCTCGCCCCGGCAAGCCGGGCCCGGCCCCGAAGTTCTGCCCCGAGCACAACAACGCCGCTGACCGGCAGCGCGCCTACCGTGCGGAACAGGCCGAGAAGCGGCGCCGCGAGGCGGAGGCCGCCGAGCAGCACGCAACCGCCGCCCAGGCCGCCCCGTTGACCACCCTGCTGGAGCGCCGTGCTCGCGAGGAGTCCGTCCTCGCCGAACTCCTCCCCCGCACTCTTGCCTCCCTCCAGGCCATCGAGGAGGGTCGGCAGGCCGCCGCCGACACGGATGCCGTCGCCGCGCACATCGCGCAGGTCCAGCGGGAGGCCGACGAACGGGTCGCCGCCGCCGACGCCGCCCGTGCCGCCGCCGAACGGGAGATCGCCGCCGCCCGGACCGCGATGCAGTGGGCGCTGCTGGCCGCCACCGCGGCGCTCGCCGACCGTGACAGCGCCTACGCGGAGGCCGCCGCCGCGCTGCGCGAGGCAGCGGACGCCGACGCCCGTGCCGCCGCCGACCGCGCTGCCCTGGAAGACCTTCAAGCCCGGCACGGCGAGCTGCGCGACGTCTACCGGCAGGAGAAGGGCGCCCGCGAACAGCTCGACGCCGAGCACCAGCAGCTGACCGAACAGCACCGTGTCCTTCAGGAGCGGCACGGCGAACTGACCGAGCGGGCCGGCCGCCTGGACGGAGAACTTGCCGCCTCACAGCGTCAGCTGGAGAGAATGACGGAACGCCACACCCGGCTGCAGGGCGAGTGGCGCACCGCCACCGGCGACCTGGCCACCGCCCGGGAGACCATCACCCGGCTCGACGCCCAGGTGGCGGGTCTGACCGCGCAGACCGAGGCGCTGACCGGGCGCAACACCGAGCTGGAGAACGCGCTGCGCACGGCCGTCAGCGACCTTGCGGCCGCCCGGACCCGCGTGGAGCAGCTCGGCACTCAGGCGACAGATCTCGCCGGCCAGGTCCGCACCCGCGAAGGGCAGCTGTCCACCGAGCAAGCCGAGCGCCGCGCCGAGGTGAGCGCCCTCACCGAACGGCTGACCACCGTCGTGGCGGAGGCCGCCGCCCTGCGCGCGCAGCTCGCCGCCCGCACCGAACCCGCCGAGACCGCGCCCAGCGACCGCCCGGCCACCGGCGGCACCCCTGTCCCCGCCGAGCCAGTCGACCTCGGCCAGCACCACGGCCGCACCTGGAGCCTGGACCCCGACCCGGACCATCCGGGCGGCTACCTGGTCCGCGCCGACGGCACCGCGGTGGGCACCGTCCGCCCGCAGCTGCGCGAGGGTCGGCTCACCGGGTGGTGGAGCGCCAGCCACGGCCGCCGCACGCTGGCCACCGGTCGGCGCCGCTTCCCCTACCGGGAGCCGAACGCCGCCGCGCTGGCCGTGGTCGACGCCGAAGCCCGCCACCGGCCACTGCCGCCGCTGGACGACGACGCCTTCACCGCCATCCCGCCCGCGCTGCGCGCCCAGCTGCACGGCGCGGCCGTCCGGATCGATCCCAGACGGGGCCGGCTGGCCCGGCTGGAGCCGGCCGCCTACCGCAGGCGGCTCCACGCCGCGCTCGGCGAGGCCCGCCGCACCGCCTCCGGCCGCATTCATGGCCGTCACCTCGCGGTGCTGCTCGACGCCGCCCGCGACGACCTCGGCGGCCCCCGCAGCGAGCCCGCTCAGCACCTGTACGACGTGCTCCAGCAGATCCGCCCGCTGTACGCGCGCGCCGAGTCGGCGGGCGGAGCCGGCTCGTGACCCCAGCCCGCGGACTGCGACCCGGCGGAACCGCCCGCAACTGCCACAGCGTCAGGAGGCGCGGACATGCCCAAGGCTAAGACGCCTGTGACGGCGGTCTGCCAGAACCCCAAGTGCGGCAAGAAGTTCGAGGCGAAGACCCGGCGCGCGAAGTACTGCTCGCAGGCCTGCCGCCAGGCGGCGTACACCGTCCGCCAGGGCCCGACTGACGACGAACTCACGCGGGAACTCGCAGACTTGACCAGCGTCGCGCTGGGCCTGGTCAGGCGGCTGGCCGCCACCGGGCAGTCGTCCACCGGCGTCGACCACACCGCAGCTGCCAAGGCGGCCCGCGCGGCGGTCGAGGCCCTGACCACCTGGGCCGACGCCGTACGCGCCCCCGCATCGGCCGTCCCGCTGGTCCCGACCGTGCCCGAGTCGGCCATCCCGGCCGCCCGTTGCGTCACCGAACCGGTAGTGACGCAACCCGAGCTGCCCACGCCCCCCGAGCCCTCGGAGCCAGAGCCGGTGGAGGAACCGCCGCCACCGCAGGAGTGGGAGCCGGAGCCGGAGGCGGTGCCGTCCCGCCGGACGGTTCCGCAGCGCCGCAGCGGCGGCCTGACGCCCACCGCCGAGCAGGAGGCCATCCTCGACGCGTGCTCGACCGGGCAGACCGTGGTGATCGAGGCCGGCGCGGGCACCGGCAAGACCAGCACGCTGAAGATGGCGGCCGCGGTGATGCGCGGCCGCGGGCTGTACGTGGCGTTCAACCGGACTATCGCTGGCGACGCCGCGGCCAGCTTCCCCGGGCACGTCACCTGCAAGACCGCCCACTCCCTGGCGTTCGCTGCGGTGGGCCGCGCCTACAAGCGCGACGGCCGGCTCGGCGGGCCCCGGCAGCGCGCCGAGGACATCGCGCAGATCCTCGGCATCCGAGAACCGCTCGCCCTCGCCTCCGGCAGCGTCCTGGCCTCCGCTCAGGTCGCGCGGCTGGCCCTGGGCATGGTCAAGAAGTTCACCTTCTCCGCGGACGACGTGCTCGGCACGCACCACATGGCCAAGGTCCACCTGCCGGGCGAGGACGAGAAGGCCGCGCAGGCCGAACTGGCCGATGCGCTGCTGCCCTACGCCCGCCGGGCCTGGGAGGACATCACCTCCCCCCACGGACGCCTGAAGGTCGAGCACGACCACTACCTGAAGATCTGGGCCCTGACCCGCCCGTCCCTGCGCGCCGACTTCGTCTACCTGGACGAAGCTCAGGACTCCAACCCGGTCGTCGCCCGCCTGGTACAGGAGCAGTCCGCGCAGGTCATCGTGGTGGGCGACAGCAACCAGGCGATCTACGGGTGGCGCGGCGCGGTCGACGCGCTCGCCAACTGGCCCGCCCAGCGGCGGCTGCGCCTGACCCAGTCGTGGCGCTTCGGCCGGATGGTCGCCTACGAGGCCAACAAGTGGCTGACCGTGCTCCGCTCCGACCTGCGGCTCACCGGTGCCCCCTCACTCGACACCGCCGTCGCGCCGCTGGAGCTGCCGGACGTCGACGCCGTGCTGTGCCGCACCAACGCCGAGGCCGTCCGCCAGGGCATGGAGGCCCTCGCCGCCGGCCGCCGCCCCGGACTGGTCGGCGGCACCAAGGACATCGCCACCATGGCCCAGGCCGCGCTCGACCTGCAGAACGGCAAGCGCACCGACCACCCCGAACTCCTGGCGTTCGAGAGCTGGGACCAGGTCAAGGACTACGTCGAGCACGACGACGCCGGCGCCGACCTGGCCGTCTTCGTCCGCCTGGTCGACACCTACGGCGCCCAGGCCCTGATCAGCACCACCAAGCAGTTCGTCGACCCGGACAAGGCCGACCTGGTCATCTCCACCGCCCACCGGGCCAAGGGACGCGAGTGGAGCCACGTCCGCATCGCCGACGACTTCCGCGAGCCCAAGCGCGACCCGAAGACCGGCGAGCTCGGCACCATCCCCCGCGAGGACGCCATGCTCGCCTACGTCGCCGTCACCCGGGCCCGCACCTGCCTCGACCGCCGCGGCCTCGCCTGGATCGACCCGTACGTCGACAGCCCGCCGCAAGGCCCCGTAGCGCCGTTCCGCCGGACGCTCGACATGCTCAAGAACCTCTACCCCGGCACGTGCCAGACCTGCGGCACCCGGGTGCCCCGCGACCGCGGGCGCGTCCGCAAGAACGGCCGTTCCTGGATCACCTACTGCCAGCCCTGCGTGAACGCCGGATCGGCGTCCTGACCCACCGCACACCGCCAGAAGGGGGGACCTTCGTGTCCGCTGGGAAGAAGCCGCTGCCGCCCACCTCGGACGGGCTGCCCGTCTACTGTCCGCAGGAGGTCCCCGCGGGACTGCTGCACAAGACCGCCCTCGGCGAGAAGGGCCTCAAGCCCGCCGCCGGTCAGCAGCCGCTCGGCTACGTGCGCTACTACCGCGACAAGCTCGCGCCCCTGTACGACGAGATCGCCGCCGTGCCCAAGCGGGTCTTCTCCCCCGAGCACCGCGCCAAGCTGCAGCAGGCCGCAGCCCGGCGGTTCGCGTGCCCCGGCTGCGACAGCGACATGCGCGACCACCCCGCGCCCGCCTGGGGCGACTCCCGGCGTTGTGCGGACTGCGCCTACCGAAGCGTCGAGGAGAAGATCGCGGCGGACCGCGCGGAGGCCATCAGCTGGGCCAAGGAGGTCATCGCCGGCGTCCACGGCGAGTACCTTCTGGGAGACACCGAGACCGCGTGGCTGCACGGACCGGTGTGCGAGCTCGCCCTGACCGACCTCCACGGCCGCACGGTCTTCAGCCGGTTGATCAACCCGCAGGTCAGCATTCACCCGGACGCCCAGGCCGTCCATCGCATCTCGGACGACATGGTCCGCCAGGAGCCCACCTTCACCGAGGTCTTCGCCGAACTCTCTGGCCTGCTCGCCGGGCGCCGCGTGCTGTTCTGGAACCGGAACTACGACGTGCCGGTGCTCCACCGCGAGGCCGTCCGACACTTCGGCCTGCCCTGGGACACCACCGCGGACGCGGCCCGTGACGCCGGCCCCGACGCATCCCACCGCTACGGCCAGGCCCGGCAGTGGACGGCCGCCTGGGACAGCGAATGCCTCATGGAGTGGTACGCCCAGTTCTACGGAGCCTACGACCCGGAAGACGGGGACTACCGGTGGCAGAAGCTGGGCGGCGACCACCGGGCCCTTGGAGACTGCCGCACCATGGCCAGGCGCTTGGCCGAAATGGCCAACGACCGTGGGTCCGAGTCCTCCGAAGGGGTGCTCCCCGCCGAACCGACGGGTGGCCCAGCCGTCACCGTACCCAGCCAGGCAGACGTGAGGTTGCCCGACACTCCGCACTTGAGCTCGAAGTAGCAGGAGCCGCACGACCGCGCCCCCGCGACGTAGTACGAAGAGCTGGAACCCGACGCCGCCGACCCGAGGACCGGAGATGACTGAGACCGCAGCTCCCCCCACACCGCGCACCACGGCGCTCACGCTGATCAGGACTACGGCGTTGGATGAGGCCGCCCGTCACGGCCAAGGCCAAGACGGGCCCGCGGCCAACTGGGACATGTACCACGGCCTGACAGCCACACTGGAGAAGTGGCGCGCTGCCGGAACGCTGCGCGAGGACTCGCTGCTGCTGACCGAGTGGCTGGCGGTCGAACTGTGCGCATCGATCTTCCAGCAGTTCAACCGGGACCGGAACCGGCTCGACCACTGGATGCGCGACTTCGGCGACCAGGTATGCCGGAGCCAGCAGCACGAGCATCCGGCCGGCCCCACCGCGATGGAGATCATGTCGGTCGTCGCCGACGAGTTGGCCGCCCGTCCGGACGGCCCTGCCGAGTCGAAGCGACTCCTTCGGATCGGCGTGCCCTATCTGCGCTACCTCCGCAAGGACCACGAGATGGAAGACGCAAGGGAGATGGCCTTGACGTTCGCCCTGTGGGCAGGTCCGCAACTGGCCGCGCTCATGCACGACGACGTCGAGCGGATCAGCTCCTACCTCGACGCGCGGAGCCGCTGAGCGCTGCCCCTGCGCGTTGTACCGGGGCACACGTGCACACTTCCTGCGGCACTCGTGCGGGCGAGCCCCGGATCCACGCCTGGCATCCGGGGCCCACCCGCCGCCAGCTCAGGCGGTGGGCCCGGGGCCGTGGTGAACATCGGTGCAGCGGACGACCCGCAGGTCGGGACGAGGCGGGGCGAATTCGCCGAGTTCCAGCGCTGCCTCCCGCCAGTTCGCGGCCAGGCGAAGCAGGTGCTCGCTGTCGTGGCGGAAGCCAGGCGGCGGAGTGCCGGGCACAGTCGGCCACAGGATGGTGGCGGCGAACCGGACCGCGTGCATGGCCGCGGTGGCGTGGGCGTCGACGGCCCCGCCCTCCAGGCGTCGCAGCATGTCGAGCCGGGCAGCTGCGCGGAGGAGTTCGTCGTAGACCTTCGCGTACTCCTGTGCGCGGACGGTCGCGAGGTCATCCATGGGGGCCTCCGGCATCGTCCTGGTCCTCCTGCGGTGGACGAAGCGACGCGCTCCGGCGTGAGGTCTCGACATCGACCGTCAGGAGCGAGTCGTCGGCGAGCAGGCCGGCCCAGTGCCCGGCCTGCTCGCGCTCACGCGGCCAGGACGCAGACCGCCGCAGGGCACGCACGGCGTCG
Organism: uncultured Streptomyces sp.; assembly: GCA_965654005.1. Lineage (GTDB taxonomy): Bacteria > Actinomycetota > Actinomycetes > Streptomycetales > Streptomycetaceae > Streptomyces. The sequence goes on from CBFHCJ010000082.1 coordinate 13,942, forward strand.
TCCAGGTCGTGATGGGCCTCGTGGGTGGTCTGCACCCTCCACCGTGGCCGGCCGCCATCGGGCTCGGCGTTCACCGTCCCCAGGTACACGCCGTCCTCGTACGCCGCCCAGATCGGCCGGTCGGTGTCCGCGGGCCGTACGAACTGCACCGGGTGCTCATCGACTGTGCGGGTGAACAGGTCCTCCAGCTGGGCCGGGTCCGTGATCGTCACCAGCCGCCCCCTCTCGTCCGGATCTTCCGCCGAACCGGTGGCCGCAGCCACCGCCTGGCGCGATCATGGCAGCATCCACAGCCTCTTCGGGAGGAATCAGCACATGCCGAACAAGACTCCAGTCCGCCGGCTCACTCCCGGCCCGGACCGTGACAAGCTCGCGGCCGACCTGAAGGCCAAGTACGAGGGTGGAAAGTCCATCCGGGCCCTGGCGGAGGAGACGGGCCGGTCCTACGGCGGCGTCCACCGCCTGCTGGAGGACGCCAAAACGACCTTCCGTTCCAGGGGCGGAGCCCCGCGCCGCACCGGGTCCTGAGCCTTGGCGGCCTGCCCTCGATGCCCCCTGGCCCCGCAGAACCGGGAGGCCAGGGGACATCTGCCATGACAGGGCGGTCAACGGGGTGCGGTCCTTCGCCCAACGCCGGGAGGGATATCGAGGGCCGCAGAGCACCGGGGTCCGCACATGTCACTTGGACAACGGCCGACGCTGAGTGGGGTCACGGCGGTCCGGCTGCTCGATCGCGAGCGCGCCGCCCGGCGTGTGCGGGATCAGTCGTAGGGCTGGCTCTCGTGACGCAGGCACGCGGGGCACAGGCCGTATGGCGGGCTGGGGTCGCTGGTGCGTGCTCCGCATGCCCAGCAGTGCCCGTGGTCCCGGGCGGTGCACGACTCGGGGCACTCGTCAGGATCAGGCTTGCCGATCATGGAGTTTCGAGTGCCCGGGGCGTCTTGTTCCACAGCACCAGTCTGCGCCGCCCTGCTCCGGCCGGCCCGTCCGACCGGCCCGCCGGAACCCACGCGCGGCCGGCGGGGGGCGGGATCGTCGGTGGTGGTGGGGCCGGTGTGCGGCCCCTGGG
>CBFHCJ010000083.1:0-14996 GCA_965654005.1 uncultured Streptomyces sp.
GCGGGGGTGGAGGGGGAGTTGGGAGGGCGGACGGCGAGCGGGCGGGGGGGCACCGACGGCGGGGAGGCGCGCGAGGCCGGGGCGCACGGCGAGGAGGCGCGCGAGGCCGGGGCGCACGGCGAGGAGACCGGCGGAGGCGAGGGCGGCGGAACCGAGGGCGGTCGTGGCGGTGAGCTGGGGCGTGGGGTCGTCGGGGCCGGAAGTGCCGGAGAAGTCGGTGCCGTTGGTGGGCGGCGGCTGTGCGACCCCCTCGGTGCGCTGCGTCGGATCGAGCAGGCGGCGGCCGGGCTCGACCGGGCGTTGCGTCGGGTGCCGGACGGCTCCCGCGCCCCCGGGCGGCTCGAGCGGGCCCTTCTCGTCGCCCGCGGTGCCGTCCGTGCCTCGTCGGACTTCGTGACCACACATCGCGGAGCCGTCGGCTGCGATGCGCGGACACGGCTCGCGGAGGCGGAGCGACGGCTGCTCGCGGCGGAGAACACCGGCACACCGCCCGTCCCGGCCCCGGCCGACGTCCTCGCCGACGCCCACGAGGCCGACACGCTCGCCCGGCAGGCCCGGCAGCTCGCGGAGCGGGACGTACGGGCGTACGGGACGCCGTACGGCGAGGGTCTGTGGACGGGTGGCGCCGTACTCGGCGGGATCCTGCTCGACACCCCGCACCGGCGGGGCGAGCGCGCGGGGCACCCCGGCGACGGAGGCCCCGCGAGCTACGGCGGTCCGGGCACCCGGGGGCGGCGGGACGGCGGCGAACTGTTCCGGCCGACGCACGCCGGGAGTCCTCCCGAGGACCAGGCGGACCCCGCTAGAACAGACTCAGCAACGCCTCCGCCGGATCCGTGAGCGCGTTCTCGCCGTCGGGGAGCGGGAGTTCGAACCACACCGTCTTGCCGCGCGGCGTACGGCGGGAGCCCCAGGCCGCGGAGAGCAGGCCGACCAGCTGCAGACCTCGGCCCCCCTCGTCCGTGTCACGGGCGCGGCGGCGGCGCGGCTGGACCAGGCCCGAGTCCCACACCTCGCACACCAGCGTCCGGTCCAGGAGCAGGCGCAGTCTTATCTCACCCTCGCCGTACCGCAGGGCATTGGTGACCAGCTCGCTGACCAGCAGTTCCGCCGTGTCCACCAGCGGCTCCAGCTCCCAGGTGAGCAGTTGCCTCCGCGCGTACTCACGGGCCCGGCCCACGCTGCGCGGCTCGCGCGGCAGCGTCCAGTCGCCGACGGACTCGGCCGGCAGCCCCTGTACACGTGCCAGCAGCAGCGCGATGTCGTCCTCGCCGTGATGCGTGTCGAGGGTGTTGAGGACGTGGTCGCAGACGTCCTCCAGTGGCTGGGAGGGGTCCGTGAGCGCGCCGACGAAGGCTTGCAGGCCCGCGTCAAGGGGGTGGTCCCGGGATTCGACGAGGCCGTCCGTGTACAGCGCCAGCAGGGCGCCCTCCGGGAGTTCGACCTCCACCTCCTCGAACGGCTCGCCGCCCACGCCCAGCGGCATCCCGGGCGGCACGTCCAGCATCAGCGCGGGCTCGCCCGGCTCCACGAGCACCGGCGGCAGATGGCCGGCGTTGGCGAACGTACAACGGCGCGTCACCGCGTCGTAGACGGCGTAGACGCAGGTGGCGAGGTACACCTCGGAGAGGTCCGCCTCGCGGGGTCTGCGGGCGGCGCGGGTGGCCTGCTGGACACCACCGGGCGCGCCGAGGCCTCGCGCGATCTCGTCGAGTTGCGCGAGGACTTCGGCCGGCTCCAGGTCGAGCTGCGCCAACGTCCGTACGGCCGTACGGAGTTCACCCATCGCGACGGCGGCGCGCAGGCCCCGGCCCATGACGTCGCCGACGACCAACGCGGTGCGGTGGCCAGGGAGTTCGATGACGTCGAACCAGTCGCCGCCGACCTCGCTCGGCCGTCCGGTGGCCGCGTTGCCGGGCAGATAGCGGCAGGCGATGTCCAGGCCGGAGGCCTCCGGGTCGCCGGGCGGCAGCAGGGACCGTTGCAGTATCAACGCCCGTTCGTGCTCGCGCCGGTACAGACGCGCGTTGTCGATGCAGACCGCGGCGCGCGCCGCCAGTTCCACGGCGAGCGCGCGGTCGGGTTCCCCGAACGGCTCGCTGCCCTTCGCGCGGGAGAACTGGACGAGGCCGACCACGGTGTCGTGCGCGACCATCGGGACCGCGAGCGTGGACTGGATCAGGCCGCCGTCCTCGGCGGGGACGCGCCGGGGCCGGGCCGTGCGCAGGGCGTCCGCGCAGGGCGAGTTGAAGGCGAAGTGGTGGACGGCGCCCACGGCGACGGGCGCGGGGCCGCCGACGAACGGCGCGTCCGAGACGGCGCTGGAGAAGGCGACGCGGCGCAGTTCGGCGCTGCCGTCGGCCAGTCCCGGCGGGGTCTCGTCGCCGACGAGGAGCCCCTGGTAGAGGTCTACGGTGGCGAGATCGCAGAAGCCGGGGACGACCACGGCGAGGAGTTCGCGCGCGGTGGTCTCCAGGTCGAGCGAGTTGCCTATGCGGGCGCCGGCCTCGTTCAGGAGGGCGAGGTTGCGGCGGACGGCGGCGGCCTCGCGGGCGGCCGCCCGGCGCGCGGTGACATCGGTTCCGAGCCACGCGATACCGATGGGGCGACCGCTGCCGCTGTGCACCCGGTAGAGGTTGACGGACCAGTGCTTGCGCTCGTCCGAGCCGGGGATGATCCCCGAGACGTGCATGTCCGTGATGGAATCGCCCGTCTCCAGGACGCGCCGCAGCGTCGCGTAGACGCGTTCGGCCTCTGGGGACTGCAGATAGTCGCGGACGGATCGGCCGCGGTGCTCGTCGGGGGTGCCGCCGAACGTGGACGCGAACCGCTGGTTGGCGCGCCGTACCCGCAGCTCGGTGTCGATCAGCAGGAAAGCGAAAGGGGATTGACCGAAAATCGACTGCGAGGCGGCGAGGTCGGTCTCGATGCTGCGGAGCGTGTGGACGTCGACGATGATGCACACGGCGGCTCGTTCGCCGTTCTCCGTCGTGGTGGGCATCACATAGACCTCGGCAAGCCCCTCCTTCCCGCGTGCGTCGGGCATCCGGAAGGGGATGACGCCGGTCCATTCCCTGCCGTCGAGGATCTCGGTCATCTTCCGCTGGCTGCGCGGGCGCAACTGGGGAGTGATGAACGCCTCGACGGGGTCCATGCCGATGGCCCGCTCGGCGGGGATCCCGAAGAGGTGCTCGGCCCGCAGGCTCCACTGGTCGACGTGCCCGTCGGGGCCGATGGAGAACGAGGCGACGTTGATGTAGTCGTAGATGGAGCCGGGCGGACTGCTCTGCCACATCGTGCCGCTCGTCGTCTCGCGCGGTTCGGCGATCGCGACGGAATCGACCGCGGTCCCTCCCCTCGCGCCGCCCGACGGGTCCTCCGACTCCGTGGCCTTCGCTGGTATCTCGCTCACGCGAACCGTCCCCTCCAGCTCACCGCGTCCGGCACCGGTCACCGGGGGCGGCTGCCCGCAGTATCCAGCACTACGGTGCCGCACGACACGGTGTTCACGATCACAGCACGGTTCCGATGGTTTTTGGACCGGCTCGGTCATACTCCCAGTCTTCTAACCAGGTGGGGCCCGCTCGAATCAAAGAGTTCCGCAACGGTCCCTGACTCGATCGGGCCGTCGCCCCGTGGCGGGGATGCCGCGCCCCCCGCACCGGTGGAGTTCTGCCGGTGACCAGCGGTCGTACGCTCAACCGGGAACCGCCAGCTCGAACCAGACCGTCTTGCCGCTGTCCCCCGGCCGGGTGCCCCAGCGGCGCGAGGAGTGGGCGACCAGCTGGAGACCACGGCCGTTTTCCTCGTCGGAGCCGGCGACACGTTCGCGGGGCGGGTCGGGAAGCGGGTCGGAGACCTCGACGAGCAGGCGGCGAGCGGCATCGGCGGGGCGGACCAGGCGGACGCCGATGGGGCCCGTGGCATGCCTCAGCGAGTTGGTCACCAGCTCGCTGACCAACAGCGCGGCGACATCACCGAGCGCATCGAGTCCCCAGGTGCGCAGCTGCCCCCGGACGACGGCGCGAGCGGTCCGTACCGCACCCGGGTCCGCCGGGAACGTCCACTCGGCGCTTTCGCCTTGGGTGTCGAGCACGCCGATCACTTCCCAGGCCCAGAAGCCCACCCATGTCCGGTTTCGTGGGGTTAATGGGCACATACCCGGTATCCGTAGCGCCTTACCGCGCACTAGGGCGCACTGTGGCACGAACGGCGTATGGGGCGCCAGCCCCTTGAAACCTCATGCGCCTCCGCAACCCCAGGGCCTACTTGCCCGGCACTCCATGATCCAGGACCGGAGTCACGGTCTTCCCGCACGTCAGAACCATCGCTTCAGGACCGCGCGCCCTCACAGTCCACCCACAACGCGTCAACAGGTTTTACCGATTCCATGCATTCGGTCCCATGGCCAGCAGGGCCTTGACCGCGGCCACGTCCTGATCGAGCCAGTCCACGTCCCAGATCTCGTCGGGGGTCAGCCAGCACAGCTCGTCGTGGTCCTCCAGCGGCTCGGGGGCACCGGCGAGCAGACGCGCGGTGAAGACCCGCAGGACGTATCCCGCCTTCAGGGGCCACTCCCCCGGTACGCGGTCGAGCGACTCCGCCGCCACACCCAGCTCCTCACGCAGTTCGCGCACGAGGGCGTGCTCGGGGGTCTCACCGGGTTCGACCTTGCCGCCGGGCAGCTCCCAGCGTCCGGCGAGCTCCGGGGGCGCGCTGCGGCGGGCGGCCAGGAGGCGGCCACCGCTCAGCAGCGCGGCTCCGACCACCACGATCGGTTGCGTCATGCGCCGGAGCCTACGGGAGCGCGCGAGGGATCACATGCCGGGGGCGTGCCCCCTCATCTGCTCCCGTTCTGTCCGATGCGCTCGACCCAGTAGAGCTGTTTGTGGCCGCGGTCGTCGAGGCTGTCCACGATCTTCTGAGCCTCGGCGCGCGTCGCGTACCTGCCCACGCGGTAGCGGTTGCCGTTGTCGTCCTGCCGTACGACGAGCCAGGGAAGAGTGCCCGTGCCTTCGTTCATCGCGCCCCTCCACTTCCCGTCCCCGGCTTTCGCCGCGCCCCGCCCACCAAGGAAACCGCACTGCGCATATGCCCGACCCTACGCCTTACCTTCACGCAGCGAATACGCGATTTCACAAAGAGGTACGCAACCAGCCATGACGGATGGGGCGTGCGCCGTCGAACGCGCCGCCGAGTACGCCCCCCGTGCACGGGGAGCAGCGTGAAACGCCCCCCGTCACGGCCGGGACGACCGCCGGAGAACGACTGGATTGCAACCACGCTTCGGCGACGGTACTTGAGCACGCGGGTGACGCAACTCACGGACGTCCGTGGCCACTTACCTACGGCTGCTTGCCCCGTTCTCCGAAACCTCGAAACCCCGAAACCCCGGAACTGTCGTACGCCTGACTCTTGCGAGGCGCACGAAAGACGACTCTCCGCGCTACTTGACCGGCAGGTGGTACGCCACCCGGTACCTGTCCGCCGGCACCACCACGTCCGCCGTCTCCACCGGGCGGCCCGAGGCGTAGTACGTCCGCTGGATGACCATCACCACGTGTCCGGGGACGCCGCCCAGCGCCAGCAGCTCCTCCGCGAGGCCGGGCCGGGCGCCGACCTCCTCCGTGACGTTGTCCACGATCAGGTCGATGGCCGCCATGCGCTCGACGACGCCCATGCCGCCGAGCGGCCCCTCCTCGGGGAGCATCACGGGGGTGCGGCCGGTCACGGCGAGCGGCTCCCACGACGTGGAGAGCATCATCGCCTCGCCCGCGTCCCGGAACACGTACTTGGTACACATCACCCGGTCGCCGGGCTGGATGGCGAGTCTCTCGGCGATTGCGCCGCCGGCCGCCGCCTGCTCGCTGTGCGACTCCCAGGTGCCGCGCGCGCAGGCGTCCGCCTGCTCCTGGCGGAACGGCGTGGCGCCGCTCTCCGGCCGGAACCCGGAGCGGGAGATGGGCCGCGGCACCGGCCGCTCACGGACATACGTCCCCGATCCGGAGCGGCCCTCCACGAGCCCCTCGGCCATCAGCACCTTGCGCGCCTCGAGCGCGACCGTGTCCGAGACGCCGTACTCCTGGCGGATGCGGGCCTGGGACGGGAGACGGGTGTGCGGCGGCAGTGAACCGTCGGCGATCTTCTTGCGGAGATCACCCGCGACACGCAGATACGCCGGCTGCTCACCGAAAGTCACTGGCCGCTCCTATCAGGTTGTACAGACAGCAACAGCGTGGCAACCCTGGGTTGTACGGTGCAAGCGCAGGCCAGAGAATCACTCGATGTGATGATTTGTGCCTGCCGAGGGCTTTACGCAGGCACTTTCTCTCCGTTATAGCCTCCGTCGCACCTGCTTGTCGCTGCCCTACCCGCGCTGAAGCCCCCGCCCCCGTCCGCTTCACGCGCCGGAGGCGTGGTGGCGAGGCCCAGAGCCTTGCGGGCGGTGACCGCCGCGCGGCCCTCCAGGAGTGCGCTGCCCCGGTCGTAGTGGGAGTACAGGGCGTCGGCGTCGGCGGCCCGCGCCGCCTTCCGCCACTCCTCGCGCGCCTGGTCCAGGGCCTTGGCCTGGCCGGCGACGGGCTGCCCCGTGCCGTCCGGCCGCATGTGGGCGCGCAGTTGCCGGGTCTGGTCGACCGGCGCGGTGGCGACGCGCGCGGCCCACCTGGTCCTCGTTCAGGGTCGTGGTGTCCCGGCGCAGGCTTCCGAAGAGGGTCCCCTGTACGAGGCGCGTGGTAGGCGCGGGGCGAAGGGAGACGGAACGCGGGTGTCCGCGGGGTGGATCAGAACTGCAGCGCCCAGGAGTCGATCTTCCCGGTGTCCTGTGCCGCGTTGTCGCCGACTCTCAGCTTCCAGGTGCCGTTCGCCGTCTTCGACGAGGCGTTCACGGTGTACGTGGTGTCGATGTTGTCCGTGTCGCCGCCGGTCTTGAACGGCTTGAGCAGAAACGCCGTACCGTCCGGCGCGATCAGCTGGACCCTGAGGTCACCGATGTACGTGTGCTTGATGTGCACCTCGGCACGGAGGGCCGAGGGAGCGTTGCCGGGGACGCCGGTGACCGTGATCGGCGAGTCCACGGTGGAGTTGTCGTTGATCGGGTAGTCCATGTTGTTCACGAAGCGCGGCCCGGGCGCGGGCGTCGTACCGGGGACGACGTTGAGCAGCCGGTTGGGCGAGCCGGGACCCGGGTTGGAGACGACACCGGTGGACGCGGCGTTCGTCAGCGCGGTGGCGACCTGCGCGGGCGTGGCCGTCGGATGGTCCGCCAGGTAGAGGGCCGCCGCGCCGGTCACGTGCGGCGTCGCCATCGACGTACCGGACAGGATGTTCGTGGCCGTGTCGCTGGTGTTCCAGGTGGACGTGATCGCGGAGCCCGGCGCGAAGAGGTCGAGCACCGAGCCGTAGTTGGAGTAACTCGCCCGCATGTCGGTCGACGTGGTCGCACCGACCGTGATCGCCTCGCTCACATGGGCGGGCGAGAAGGAGGAGGCGTCGGCGTTGCTGTTGCCCGCGGCGACCGCGAAGGGGACGCCGCCGGCGACGGTGTTGCGGACGGCGGTGTCGAGCGCGGTGTCGACGCCGCCGCCGAGGGACATGTTGGCCACGGACGGTCCCCTGTGGTTCCGGGCCACCCAGTCGATGCCCGCGATGACCTTGTCGGTGGTCCCGAAGCCGGAGTTGTCGAGGACGCGTACGGCGACGATCTTCGCCTTCTTGGCGACGCCGTACGAGGTGCCGGCGACCGTGCCCGCGACGTGCGTGCCGTGGCCGTTGCCGTCCTGGGCGACGGGGTCGTTGTCGACGTAGTCGTAGCCGTACGAGGCACGGCCGCCGAAGTCGGTGTGGGTGACGCGGACGCCGGTGTCGATGATGTACGCGGTCACGCCCTGGCCCGCCGAGTCGGGGTAGGTGTACCTGGCGTTGAACGGCAGGGTCTTCTGGTCGATGCGGTCAAGGCCCCAGGACGGTGGGTTGGTCTGGGTCGTGTCGATGTGGAGGGTGCGGTTCTGGACGACGGAGGCGACGGCCGGATCGGCGGCGAACCGCTTCGCGGCGGCCTCGTCGGCGTGGATCGCGAACCCGTTGAGCGCCTTGACGTAGGTGCGCCCGATGGTGGCGCCGTACTTCCGGGCGAGATCCCGGCCCCAGTCGGAGTCGGCCCGCTCGGCGTCCGACTTGAGGACGACGATGTAGCTGCCGGGGACGGCGTTGGCCGCATCCGCGTACTGGATCCGGCCCCCGGGGCCCGGCGCCGCGTGCGTGGGGAGGGCGGAGACCAGGCCGACGGCCAGGGCCGCCGTTCCGATCCCGGCCAGTCTTCGCCGAGCCTGACGCATCACTGCCATCCGATGGTCCTCCTCATGGGGGTGCGCTGGTTGTGCTCCGTTGGGGGGTGCGAGTGCGCGAGGTGTACGGCGGTGCACACGCGAGAGGCATGGACAGAACACGGGCGGAATCCGGGCAATCATGACACACCGTCAGCAACCGGACAACTACCCTGCCGGCATGACACCTTTGCCGGCCTGTTTCTGCCCGGCGGACGGCACGCGCGTGACCGCGGGGTCGCTCGCCTGGTGCTGCCCCGTCTGCCGAGGCCCGCTGGACCTGGACTTCGCGCCCACCCCCGCACCGCTCAAGTCCCTCGGCGGACGGGTGAATTCGCTGTGGCGGTACGCGGAGACACTGCCGCTGGCCACGCCCTCGGTGAGCCTCGGCGAGGGCCGTACGCCGCTCGTGGAGCTGAGAAACGGCATCTGGGCCAAGCTCGACTTCCTGATGCCGACGCTGTCCTTCAAGGACCGGGGCGCGGTACTGCTCGCCGAGCTGGCACTGCGGCTGAGGCCGCGGCAGGTGGTCGCCGACAGCAGCGGGAACGCGGGCACGTCGATCGCCGCGTACTGCGCACGGGCCGGGCTGCCGTGCACGGTGTACGTCCCGCAGGGCACGTCACCGAAGAAGCTGGAGCAGATCGGGGCGCACGGGGCGCTGGTGCACGTGGTGGACGGCGACCGCGAGGCGGCGGCGCTCGCGGCGCGCGAGGCGGCCGACGAGCCGGAAGTGTTCTACGCGTCGCACGTCTTCAACCCCTACTTCCTGCACGGCACGAAGACATACGTCCACGAACTGTGGGAGGACCTCGGCGGCCGGCTCCCGGAGGTTCTCGTCCTGCCGGTGGGCAACGGGACCCTGCTGCTGGGCGCGACCCTCGCCGTCGCCGAGCTGTACGCGGGGGGCCTCATCGACCGCCCCCCGGCGCTGTACGCGGTGCAGGCCGCGGCGGTCGCACCGCTGGCGCACGCTTGGGAGGAGGGCGCGGACGACCTGGTGGGCGTCACCCCCATGGCCCCCACGTCCGCCGAGGGCATCGCGATCCCCCGCCCGCCCCGGGCCCGGCAGATCCTGCGCGCGGTCCGCGAGTCGGGCGGCAGGTTCCTCACGGTGACGGAGGAACAGATCCGGAACGCCCAGTCGGACCTGGCGTCCCAGGGCCTGTACGTGGAGTCGACGGGCGTGGCGTCCTGGGCGGCGGTACGGGAGGGGGCGCTGGGGGCGCTCCCCCGCTCCCGGCTTCGCCCGAGCGGGGGGACCCCGATCGCGGTGGTTCCCCTGTGCGGGGCGGGGCTGAAGACGGGGCCGGCCGCGGGCTGACGTCCTCGCAGCTGTTCCTGCCCCTCGCCGGGCGCGCGGGTGGGGCTGTCAGTGGGCCTGGTTACTGTGACCGCCACCTGATCAAGCGATCACCTGACATGAAGTCGGCGGAGGAGGGGCTGTGGGGCGCTGTGAGTTGGTCGTCGACGGTTCGACGAAGTTCAGGGAGGCGGCGGTGGAGGACAGCACCGTCACCGTGCGCTACGGGCGAATCGGCTCGGAAGGTCGTACGCAGGTGAAGGCGCTGGTCTCGGCCGATGCGGCGCAGCAGTACCCGACAAAGGCAATCGCGGAGAAGGAGCGCGAGGGGTACCGGGAGGTCACGGCCGAGGCCGGGCCGGTCGCAGCGGCGGAGGAGTCCCAGGGGTCCCGGGCCGAGGACGGGCCGGTGGTGTTCCCCGACGAGGAGACCTTCGAGATGCCCGCCGGATGGCGGCGGCTGGTGTACCCGAGGCGGGGCGGGATCAGGCGAAGCTTCGGCGAACTGCACGCTGAGGCAGAGGAGTTGGTGGAGCGTCGAGTCAACGACCCGGGCTGAAGTCCCGGGCTTGCACAACGGGCGCCGCTGGCTGTGGTGCTGCGTTTGCGTCCTGTCCCACGCCCCGTTTCGGGAGGTGGGTCCGAGGCGGTTGACTGCGCCCCGCGTCGCCACAACTCCCACGCACGAGCGCGGACGTTGCGGGAGCCGTTCCGGTCCGTCTGATCAACGAATCCGCAGGACCGGCACGCGAACCAGTCGCGCAGCGCGAAGTCCGACACAGCACCCGGCCACTTCGCGGCCGAGCACGCACGAACGACACCGCGACACTCCGCGCCGCGACCACGAGGATCCCAATCCTTCCAGGGCTGAAGCCTCGGGGTTCCTCGCAAGAGCCCGCTGAACCGGCCGGGGTGCGGAGCTCGGCGTTCCGCGTCGCTTTGCGCCTACGGTACCTTCGACTGGCCTCGGTGCCGGACGAACGAGACCCGCCAGCGACTCAGAGAGTGACCTTGACGACCGACAACGATCAGCGAGCTCCACGTCCTGCGAGTCGGATCCGAGCAGTCACCGCGCGGGCCCCGAGGGTCGTCGCGCGGCCTCGGCCACGCGCAGCCGTAGGGATCTCCGGGGCAGGCATCGCACTGTTCGGGCTGGTCGGCGCGAGCGCCCCGAACCACAACACGCTCAGGCAACTCAAGCCACCGATCACCTGGCTTCGAGTGCCCGCCATGCCCAACACCGTCTCCGAGGCGGTCACTTACGCGGCCATAGTGCTGTCGTGCCTTGGAACACTCGGCATGCTCAACGCCCACAGACGGGGCTGGAGTCCCGATGCGCGGCTCCTGTTCCGCGCTGGTGCGCTCGCGGTGCTGATCGTCGCCGATCTCGCCCCGGTCGGCTCCTCCGACCCGGCCAGCTACGCCGCGTACGGCCGTATCGCCGCGCTCGGTGGTGATCCGTATGTGACGACCCCCGCCCAGCTGGGAGGCGCCTACCTCCATCTGGTGAGCGAAGGGTGGCGGAACACCCCGTCCGTGTACGGGCCGGTCGCGACATGGTGGCAGGCCGCTGCGGCGTTCGTCGGCGGTGAACGGCCGTGGCTGACGATATGGGTGCTGATGCTCGCGAACGCGGCCGCGTTCCTGGGCACCGGCTATCTGCTGATACGCACCGCCGACGATCCGGTCCGGGCCGGCCTGCTGTGGACCGCCAACCCGCTCCTGATCGGCGTGCTGGTCGCGGGTGGGCATATGGACACCCTCGTCGCCTGCCTGGCCGTCTGCGCGATCCACTTCGTCCGCCGGGCCGACCGACGGCACCACGATCTGATCGTCGGGGTGCTGGTCGGCCTGGCTTGCGGTGTCAAGATCAGCGCCGTCCTGCTCGGTGTCGGACTGGCCTGGCCGTTGCTGCGCTCAGGCGACTGGCGACGGGCTGCCCGAGTGACGTGCGCGGCCACCCTGACCCTGGCCGTCCTCTACGGCGTTTACGGCCTGCACGCCCTCGCCCCGCTCTCCGCGGCCTCGCACCTGGTCTCCGAACCCTCGCTGTGGACGGTGTTCGACCGGTTCGGTACCGCGTTCCTGGGCCGTCACGCGGCCGAGGCCGCCACCGGTGTCCTGTGGCCCGTCCTGATGCTCGCGCTGGCCTGGGTGCTCTGCCGCCGCGTCCCGGCGGACACTCCCGCCGTCGTCGCCGTACCGTTCGCGCTCGCCTTCGCCTGGGTCCTCACGGCCCCGTGGACGATGCCCTGGTACGCGGCTCCCGCCTGGACGCTGGCGGCCTTGTTCCGCCAGGGACGCCTCACCCAGTACCTCGTCGTGACCACCGTCGTCCTGGCCCTGTCCCACAACAGCGGCGGTCACGGCTGGACATTGTGAGAAGTCTGCGCCAACGGCACCGCGTGGCCGGACACGGCGGCGAGTTCGTCGACCGACTGCCGACGGCGCGCGGGCGGCACGCTCCTTGAGAGCGGTGCGGGATCCGCGACGACGCCCCGCTGGATCGCCGAGCGTCGCACGGCACCAGCGGCCGACTACTGCTCCTCGTCGGTGTCCTGCTCCGGGGTACGCCGGGCATCCAGTTCGATCCGACCGTTGCCCTGCCCGGGGCGGCCGTCGGTGTTCTGGCTGCTCTGACCGCTCCGGCCGTTCTGACCGTTCTGACCGTTCAGGTTCTGCCGGACCGAGTCCAGGATCGTCAGGCCCTGGGCGACCAGGCCGGCCGCGATCTCGCCGAGACCGTCCGCGCCGTTCAGGACGTTGACATTGGCACCGGCGAGGCCCCCGGCGGCCTCCTTCACGATCAGCGGGAGCTGGTCGATCAGCATCCGGTCGAGGGCGACACGGTCGTGCGAGGCCGCGGCCTCGGCCTGGATCCTCATCCGCTCCGCCTCGGCGGCGGCGAGGATCCTGACCCGCTCCGCCTCGGCCTCGGCGGGCTTCACGATCTCCGCCTGCAGCTGCTGCTGGCGCAGCTTGGCCTGGCGCTGGGCCAGTTCGGTCTGGGCGGCCAGCACCTCCTGCTGCGCGTGCGCCTGCGCCAGCGGTCCGGCCTGGGCGGCGTGCGCCTGTGCCCGGTCCACCTCGGCCGAGTACTCCGCCCTCACCACCGCGGTTTGCCGGGCGTACTCGGCCTGCTTGCGCGCCGCGTCCTGCTCCGCCTCGGCCGCGGCCTGGTTCGCCTGGGCCTGGGCGATCTGGGCCTGCCGCTGGATGGCCGCCTTGTGCGGCGCGGACATCGCGTCGATGTAACCGGTGTCACCGTCGTCGATCGACTGGATCTGCAGTGAGTCCACGATCAGGCCGATCTTCGCCATCTCGGTCTTGGAGGTGTCCAGCACCTCGGCTGCGAGCTTCTGCCGCTCCGTGACGATCTCCTCGACCGTCATCGAACCGATGATGGCGCGCAGATGGCCGGCGAAGATCCGGCCGGTGAGCACCGACATCTGATCCTGGTCGGAGAGGAACCGCTGTCCGGCGTTGATGATGCTCTCGTTGTCGTTGCCGACCTTGAACGCGATCACGGCGCGCACGTGCAGCGCGATGCCCTGCTTGGTGACACAGGTCTCGGTGACCTCCGCCTCGCACATCGACAGAGTGAGGAAGCGGACCTTGCGGAAGACGGGGAGCACGAACTTGCCATGCCCCGTCACCACTCGAAACGGTGCGCCCCCCAGCCCCCGCCGCCCTCCCGAGATCAGCATCGCCTCGTCGGGGGCGGGAACGCGGTAACCGAACATGGTTCTTCTCCTCAGTCGACGTCGGCGGCCGTGCCGCCCCACGTGTCCAACGGGTCGCCCCACTCGATGACGTCGACCTCACGACACCCTCGGGAATCGACCACGAGCACCGTCGCACCGATCGGCAGGGGCTCCTGTGACCAGGCGAGGAAGGTCTCGGAGCCGCCTCTGACCCGCACCAGGATCTCGCCGGGACCGGCGGCTCCACGCGTGCCGATGAGCAGTTCCCCCGTACAGCCGATCACGGCCTCGTCCTGCGCCATTGCCGACTGCCTCCCGTCGGGTCCTGGTCCTGTGATTCCGACCTTAGACCCACCCATGACAGGCGCCTACACCTCGGTCGAGCCCCGTCCCCTCCACAGGGCGCCGTGGCCGCCGTGGTCGGAGCCACCGGCGAGTGCGCCCGTCGCACAGGGTACGCCCGTGTCGGACGCCCCCCGGCGGACGGCAGGGGCGGCCGACCCCGACGTGACCTGTCCGGGCGGGCCCTGGGGGCTCGCCCTGGTCTCCGGGGTGCTCGACATGGGCTTCGTAGCGTCCTGCTGCCCGCCTGGAACTGATCCGTCCGCCTCGCCCGGTACGGCAGTCCCGCCCGCCCCGTACGGCGGTCCCGCGCCGTAGCTGCGGATCGCCGCGGTGTTGGCTGCGGCGGGGCAATGGTCAGCCGATCGGGCCGACGTACGTGCCCGGGTGCGTGGCCCCGTCCTGCAGCAGCACCGGGCCCCACGGCCAGGTCAGCGTCACGCTGGTGGTCTCGTTCGGCGGGGTCACGGTCACCGTCTTCGGGGTCCACTTTCCGTTGGGCTCCGGCAGGAACGTGATCGAGAAGTCGGTCGTGTCCCCGGGGTGGAGCGTGATCGCCTGGTAGCTCGCCGCCTTCCTGGTCAGCGACCAGGTGACGCTTCCGCCTGTGAGGTCGACTCCGGGGAATCCCCCGACCACGCAGGTGTGCCCACTGTCGTTGCGCACCGCGATCCCCGTCTGCTGCTGCTGGTCCGACGTCCTGTCGGGCACCGCGTCCCCTCCCGTCTCGAACGATATCGCCAGATCCTTCGTGTGGCACCGCGTCATGCCCGCGGGGACGGACGAGGACCCCGCGTTCGACGACCCGCTCTTCGCCTTCCCCGTGCCCTTGGCCACGTTGCCGGCGTCGACACCGCCGGAGGTGGACCCACTGCCGGTGCTCCCGGCCGATGAGCCCGACGAGCCGGAGGACGAGGACGAGGAGGAGGATGCCGACGATGACGGGGCGGAAGACCCCGAGTCGGACGACGACCCGCAGGCGCTCAGCAGCAGGGCGGACGTGGCGACGGTGACGGCGGCCAGGACGGTGGAGCGACGGCGGCTGGGCAGCATGGTGAATTCCCCCCGAGAAGCGTTCTGCTGAGTGGTGATCTCTGCGATCAACCCCCATCCTGTCGGCGTTGTTTCACCGTTCGGTGACAGGAGTATCGCGTCTGCGCGACAGGATCACGGCGCGGAACGGGCGACCCAACACACCCTGAGGAGCGGATGTATCGCGGTCGCCGCGACGTTCGCCCTTATTTGGGTTATGGCTGAGATGCAGAAGGTCAGAACTGGCAGGCACTGTGCTTTCGTGATGCATGTTCACTTGGTTTTCGTGAC
>CBFHCJ010000084.1:0-14954 GCA_965654005.1 uncultured Streptomyces sp.
GGATCTGCGCCGCCGCGCCTCCTACGCCGCCGAGGTCCGCCGTGGCCTGGCCGACCGGCACGCCCTCCAACTCACCGACCGGCTCCTTATCGTCCATGACACCCACGGCCAGGCCGCCGCCGACCTCCCCCGCCCGGACCAGGCCGTGGGCCTGCCGGACATGGGGATCACCGTGCTGCACCTGCTTCAGCAACAGATCCACGAACCGGACCAGGTCAGCGTGCGGATCACCGTCGACGGCCACCAGATCACCGTCGAGGACCTGCGGGAGCCGTCGGCGACCGCGCAGGGCACGGCGGATCCGGTGAGCGTGGTGGGCGCGGAGGGCCTGGCCCGGCTGCTCGCCCCGCTGCGGCTGTCGGCGGAGTCCGCGGCCGAGGGCACCCCCGTAGCCGGGCCGGTGGACTTCCCCGGCCTGCTGGGCATCGACGACCCGGCCGCCCTCGACCTCGTACGAATGTGGGC
Source organism: uncultured Streptomyces sp. (assembly GCA_965654005.1). GTDB lineage: Bacteria > Actinomycetota > Actinomycetes > Streptomycetales > Streptomycetaceae > Streptomyces. Next base: position 466 of record CBFHCJ010000084.1, read on the forward strand.
CCCGCGCGGGGAGCGGGACTTCCTGCGCGTCCCCATCGGCCTCAACGACCGCCATCAACCGGTCCTGCTGGATCTGAAGGAGTCCGCCGAACTCGGCATGGGCCCGCACGGCCTGTGCGTGGGCGCCACCGGCTCCGGCAAGAGCGAGCTACTGCGCACCCTGGTCCTCGCCCTGGTCGCCACGCACACGCCCGAAGACCTGGCGATGGTGCTGGTCGACTACAAGGGCGGCGCCACCTTCGCCCCGTTCACCGAACTCCCGCACGTCGCCGGGGTGATCACCAACCTGGAGAACGAGGCCGGACTCGTCGAACGCGTCCACGCCAGCCTCGCCGGCGAGGTCACACGCCGCCAGCAGGTCCTCAAGGACGCGGGCAACGTGGCCGACATCGGCCACTACGCCGCCCTGCGCGCCACGAAGCGGCCCGGCCTGGAGCCGCTACCACACCTGTTCGTCGTCATCGACGAGTTCGGCGAACTCCTCACCGCCAAACCCGACTTCATCGACCTGTTCCTCTCCATCGGCCGCATCGGCCGCTCCATCGGCGTGCACCTGCTGCTGTCCAGCCAGCGCATCGAATCCGGCAAACTCAAGGGCCTGGACACCTACCTGTCCTACCGCCTCGGCCTGCGCACCTTCTCCGCCGACGAATCGCGCACCGTGCTGGACACCACCGACGCCTTCCAACTGCCGCCACTGCCCGGTTTCGGCTACCTGAAGGTCGACACCTCCACGTACGAACGCTTCAAGGCGGGCTACGTCTCCGGCGCCCACCACGGCCCCGCCCTGCGCAAAAACGCCGACGAACAGCCGCGCGTCTGGACGTATCCCGCCTTCACCACCCCCCACACGCCCGCGGAGACGGCGGACGCGTCGCCGACGATGCGGGAACGCGAGACGGGCCCGACCGTCCTGTCCACCATGGTCGGCCAACTCGCCACCGCCGCACCGCCGGTGCGCCGCATCTGGCTGCCCCCGCTCCCCGACGCCCTCACCCTCAACCAGGCCGCCGGCCCTGTGCAGGCCTCCCCGCGCGGCCTGCACCTCACCCCCGGCCACGGCGCCCTGCGGGTGCCGCTCGGCGTGCTGGACGATCCGGCCCGGCAAAGGCAAGGACACTGGGTGCACGACCTGAACACCGCGGGCGGCCACACCGCGATCATCGGCGGTCCGCAGTCCGGCAAGACCACCCTGCTGCGCACCCTGGCACTGTCCCTGGCCCTCACCCACACCCCGCACGAGGCCGCCCTCTACGGCCTCGACCTCGCCGGCGGCGGCCTGGCGGCGCTGTCCGGGCTGCCGCACGTCGGCGGCATCGCCTCCCGCACCGACCACGAACGAGCAGCACGGACCGTCGCCGAGGTCCACGCCATGCTCCACCAGCGCGAAGAAATCTTCCGTAGCCACGGCATCGACTCCCCCGACCAACTGCGTGCCCTGCGCTCGGCAGGCAAGCTGACCGAGCTCGGCTCCACCGACGTGGTGCTGCTCATCGACGGATTCGGCGCCCTGCGCGAGGAGTTCAACGACCTAGAGGAATCCATCGCCGACCTGCTCAAGCGCGGCGGCGGCTACGGTATCCACATCGTGGCGGGCATGCTGCGCTGGAACGACGTCCGCATCGCCACCCAGTCGATGTTCGGCAGCCGGATCGAGCTGCGGCTCAACGACCCCGCCGACTCCTCCATCGACCACAAACTCTCCCAGACCCTCACCCCCCACACCCCGGGCCGGGTCCTGACCGACGGCAAGCTCTTCGCGCACACCGCGCTGCCCCGCATCGACGGGCAGCCCTCCACCGCCCACCTCGGCGACGCCCTTCACGAGGCGGCCCGCACCCTCCGCGCCGCCTGGCACGGCGAACTCGCCCCACCCGTAAGGGTCCTGCCCACCCAGCTGGACGCCGCCCATCTGCCCTCACCGGCCGCCGAACCCACCCGCATCCCCCTCGGCCTGGACCAGGACGCCCTCGCCCCCGCACTCCTCGACCTCTTCGGCACCGACCAGCACCTGCTGATCCTCGGCGACAACGAATGCGGCAAGACGAACCTGCTCAAACACATCGCCGACCAGCTCACCGCCCGCTACACCGACACGGAAGTCGTCTTCGGCATCTTCGACCCCCGCCGCGGCCTGCGCGGTGTGATCCCCGAGCCCTACCGGGGCGGCTACGCACACAACGCGAAACTCGCCGCGGCCCTGGCCACCGGCATCGCCACCGAGCTGGAGAAGCGGCTGCCGGAAACCGCGGACCCCGACGCGCTGGCCCCGGAGCCCGCCTTCACCGGGCCTCGCATCGTCATCCTCGTCGACGACTACGACATCCTCACCACCGCCGGCCACCAGCCGCTGGACCCGTTCCTGCCCTACATCTCCTCCGCCCCCGACATCGGCCTGCACTTCATCGTCACCCGCCGGGTCGCCGGATCCGCCCGCGCCCTGTACGAACCCTTCCTCACCACCCTGCGCGAAACCGGCACCACCGCCCTGCTGATGACCGGCGACCGCACCGAAGGCCAGCTCTTCCCCGGCCTCTACGCCTCCGTCCAGCCGCCCGGCCGCGGCACCCTCATCCGCCGAGGCCGCCGCCACCAGCTCATCCAGACCGCCCTCACCCACCCCGCCGACCAGACCGACAGAACCGAGCAGCCGTGACCAGGGACGTCATCGCCCTCACCGAGAAGATGCCCGACCCGACCACCGTGCTCGCCGGCCTCTACGCGGGCGGCCCCGACCTGCGCATCAACACCCTCGCCGACGGCGCCGTCACCCAGCTCTGCACCCCCGCCGGACACCCTTTGGTCTCCGTCGAGGTACCCCTCCTGCTCCAGGTCCCCGGCGAGGTTACCCGCCTGCTCGGACCACACACCCAGGCCCCCGACACCCCCCTGTGGTGGACAGAAGCCCGCGCCACCACCGCTCTACCGGAGGCCGAACGCCTGGCCGGCTCCTTCGCCGGACGCCTGACCACCGTCCTGGGCGGCACCGTCTGGCCCCCCGAAGCCGCCCACACCGACACCGTCCCCCTCAGCGCCGAAACCACCACGGCCCCGTCCCCCAACGCCGCCGTGCCCCCGGCCGCCGACGTCCTCACCGACCGGGCCGCCATCGTCATCCAGGACCGACCGCTCATCCCCATGACCAGCTGGCTGACCGACGCTCTGAGCACCGCCATCGCCACCGGCCGTGCCCTGCAGATCGTCACCCCACCCCACACCCGCCTCACCCTGCCCACCCGCAACGCCCTGGGCGGCCACCCCCACCGCTGGGTCGTCCAACACCCCGCCTCCGGCTACTACGACGGCCTCACGGGCGCCGAACTCCACTGGACCGACGGCACCTTCACCCCCGTCAAGGACACCGACGGCACACCGCGCATCGCGGAGGCCTTCCACCCCCCAGACACCACCTCCGCCGCACACGGCGAACAGCAACTCCTGCTCTCCCTCCGCACCACCCGCCCCGCCCATGAGGACCTGCTCCTCGGCACGGCCCTGGAGACCGCCTGGCAGCACCTCACCGGCACCCCACCCGCCGGCTGGTCCACCGCCGAACCCGTCAACCTCCCCTGGTCCACACGCCAGCTCACCGACCTCGCCCGCGCCCGAGCCCAGCAATCGGCCCCCACCTGGCTCATCACGATCGGCACGCCCGAACACCCCGCCATCGCCACCACCCGCATCACCCACACGCCCGCGGGCATCGAGGAACAGACCACCCTCGCCCTCGGCTACGGCGCCGACGAACGGATACCCCTCGACTCGCTACCCGACCTGGCCGAAGCCCTCGCCGCACAGCACGGCCTGACCTCCATGCTCACCACTCTGCGCAGCGCACGGCGCGACCTGACCATCCCGCCACACCTCGAACCCCCGCCCCTCCCCGTCTCCTTCACCCTCGGCTCCGACCCCGTACGCGACATCGGCCTCACGCACGCCCAGGTCCCACCCCCCGGCCTGCCCCCGGCCCGTCTCGGACCCGCTGCCGCGCCAGCCCTGCACTACCCCCTCGGCGACGGTACCGACCCCGACGCCTGGACCAGGCTCCAGCAGCTCAACCAGCACCTGGCAGGCGGAACCGGACGGTCGGCGAGGTGACGACGGCGCTCGGTGCGCTGGCCATACCTGCGGGTCAGGCCAGGTATCTGCTCCACGAAGGTGCGGCGCGGACACACGGTGTGTTCTGGCACCGGAATCGCCGAACTCGCAACTGGCCTCGGGGAGTGACGACATGGCTTGTTGCCGCTCCCCGCCCACCAGCAGGGCGGCGATAAGGCTGTCCCCAGGCGGCCCGTATGCCAGCAGGTGTTCACCCGACCGCAGTTGCGGCCGGCACCTCCTTCGCCAGCGTGACCAGTCCCGGCAGCTCGGTGATCCGGTGCACGCCGGGAATGTGCCGGTACAGATCGAACCGGTCGTAGAGGACGATCTCACCGATACCCGCGGCCATGCCTCCGACCACGTCGTTGAGCACGTGGTCCCCGACGTACCAGCAGTCCTTCGCGTTCAGCTGCAGCTGTTCGACTGCGATGCGGAAGATGCCGGGGTCCGGCTTCTCCACTCCCGCCACGGTGGAGTCCACGATGACGTCGAAGTAGCCGCGCAGCGACCAGCGATCGAGTTCCTCCAGGAGGGAGCCGTCCGAGTTCGATACGACGGCGAGCACGATGCCGAGGTCTCGGAGGGTCTGGAGCACGGACGCGGCGTGGGGGTCGAGCTCGCGGTACAGGTCACGTTCCGTGAGGCACGTGCGCAATGCCGCTACGGTGGGTTCGGGGGGCAGCCCGAGTGCCCCGGCGAAGGCGAGTCCGGTCCGGCCTATCGCGTCGTAGGCAGAGGGCAACCGCATGTGTGACGCGTCGCACGCCATCTGCAGAGCCGCCCCCGCGTCGGAGGCAGTGACGCCCGATACGCCTCGTGCCGCCAGCTCCTCCGAGATGACGGTCCCGTCGGGATGTACGAGGGTCATGCCGACGTCGAAAAGGATCGCCCTCGGCCTGGTTGGAATCGATGCGCTGGGGCGCGCTGTCGCACTCATCAGACAAGCCCTTGTGCCGAGGGCCGCACCCGGTGCGTGGCCACCCTGCGCACGGCCCTGGCGACCATGTGCATGAAGAGCGACTGGAGATCCTCGGTCAGCCCGTAGTCCCCGTGGACATCAAGGTGGATTGCGAGGTCGCTCAGCTCGGACAGAGGGCTGAGCCGGCCAACAAGACTCAGCACCGCGACACCACGCTCACGCGCGGTTGAGGCGGCGCGAAGCACGTTGGCGGACGCCCCGCTGACCGACAGGCACACCAGCAGGTCACCGGGCTGGCAGCGCTCGACGAGCTGCTGCTCGAAGATCGCCTCGTAGCCGTGGTCGTTGGCGATCGCCGTGATACGCGCCGTGTTCTCGGTCAGTGAGCTGACCTCCCGGGTGCGGTGGCCGGCATGCCGGGCGGCGGCCTGCCAGTCGCACGCCATGTGCTCGGCTACGGAGGAGCTGCCGCCGTTGCCGACGATGAAGACGCCTCGCCCGCCGCGGATCCGTGACGCGACCAGCTCGATGGCGTCGTCGAGCTGGTCCAGGTTCAGCCGGTCGAGGGCCTGGGACAGATCGTCGACATACCCGTGGGCGCCACGGACCGTCGCCGGGTCGGGATGGCTACGCACTGTGCTTCACCGCCCGTAACTCGCGGTCGGCCCTGGCAAGCCGATCGGGGGTGCCGATGTCAAAGAACCGGCCGGTCACCACCTCGGCTTCAAGAAGCCCCTGCTCGGCAAGGACCGGCCAGATCTGCTCGAGATCGCAGCGCCCGTCGTGCACATGGTCGAGTACGTCACGAGTCAGTGCATAGAGTCCAGCGTCGACGTGCGTCGCTCCCACAGGGGCGTACTTGTCGTAGCTGACGATGCGGTCGTCCTGGACCGTGACGTTGGGAATCACGTCTGGGACCTGGGCCGAGACGGCCATCCGTGCGACGGCCGGTGCAGTGGGAGCCGGGAGCAGCGGTCCGTTCAGTTCCGCAGGCGGCAGGGTGTCGGCGAGCCACACCACGAACTCGTCGGACAAATGGTTTCGGGCGGAACGGAGTGCTCCGGCCGTGCCGGCACCACCCGGAACGTCATCGAGCGACCAGGTGAAGTTCACACCCCTGTCTGTGAGATGCTCGACGATGGGCTCGTAAAGGTGGTCCAGTGCAAGGTGGAACCGTCCGAAGCCGAGGTGTCTCGCCTCCGTGATCAGGTGATCGAGCAACGGCACGCCGGCGACGTGCTGGAGCGCCTTCGGCGTGTCCGTGGCGTGTTCCTGCAGCCGGGTTGCTCGCCCTCCGGCGAGGAAGACCACGAGGCGCTCAGAACGCATGGAAGGGACACCTTCCACTCTGACCGATCGAGGAGTCCATCTCGACATCGCCCCGTTTCAACGGCTTGTGATCGAGTACTGGATGGCTGCTCGGGGGTTGTCCCAGAACATCTGGTCGATCTGCTGCTCCGAGAGCCCGATGGAGGCCATGTTCTTGCGCTGACGGTCCGGGCCGCTCTGACCTGCTGCGACCTTGCCGTCCTCACGGCGCCACAGCAGCCAGCCGTCGTCGGCGAGGGGTTCCTGTGCCATGGACGCGATCTCGGTGTGGTCGGTCAGCACGATCATCTTGTCCGCGCCGAGGTACTCGACGGTCTTGCGTACCACCTCGATGTCGACGTGGTAGCCGTCGAAGTTGATGCAGGGGAAGAGCTTGCCCTCCTCGGCCGCGTGGATCATCTCGGCCGGTACCGGGCCGAGCAGATCGGCCAGCACGTCCCGGCTCCAGGGCCGGTCGATGATCGCGGGCAGTTCCTCGTCACGCAACGCGAGTTCTTCGGCCGTGCGGAAGGCGTGCCGGAAGGTGCGCGGCATGTCGTTGTAGAGGTGGTCGGTGAGGACGAGGTACGGCGACGACTCATAACGCGAGTGCAGGAAGTCGATGACGCTGCGCATCCGGCGCGCGCTGCGCTCGGGAGCGTCACGGTGGAAGTGACCCAGAGCGACGCGGCAGCCGTTGTCGTAGAAGCTGACCAGCAGGTCCGCGAAGGTGAAACCGGGGGCGATCTCGTCTTCCAGCTCCATCGCGTCGGGAGCCATCACGACGTAGCGCAGGCCGTGCGCGCCCAGCGCCGCCAGGCGACGCCACTCCTCGACAGCCGGCGCCCAGACCCCGGCCCGGGGTATGCCGCCCTCGGGGCCGAGCATCGGACCCTCGACGGCAAAGCCGCGTATCCGGGTTCCGGGAACGTCCGCCTGGTACTTGCCGTAGGCCGTCATCAACGACTCGAACGCCTCCAGAGCCGGTCGGCGCAGATACACCGTGGGCAGGATCTCCAGCCCCCGCTCCTCGGACAGTGTCTCCAACCTCGGAAGGTCGGCTTCGCTCATCTCGGAGAAGTCGAGCTCACCAAGACCGTGGAAGTGGTAGAGGAAAGACTGCGACACGTGAGATGCCCCCCCAAGACCGTGACGACTACATCGAGCGGGATACGGCCCACCAGAGCCCCCGAGCGCTCACAGTAACAAAAGCACCCCGCCACACAGGGTGGTCTCACATACCCCTATTCAAACATTCGCGCTGGTAAAAGAGTTGCCGAACCGGACAGTAACCGCAGTTGGCCCAGATACCCGGGGAACACACGGTTCATGGGCCATCCGGGAGGCGCTGGTAACGTCACCGCCCGCGGACACCCACCCTGGGGCCGTTCTCGCGCGACCCCACCCTGAGAGTTGGAGGAACGTGCACGAGCAGCCGCAGCCCCACCCCGCGTTCGAGGCCGACTACGACCGGTTCTGGCGCCGATACCGCTCCGAGAAGGCCGAGGTCCAGGAACTCGACACCATCGAGCACCTCGGCAATCTGAGTCCTGGTATGCGTGTGCTCGACCTGGCCTGCGGCTTCGGCCGCATCGCGAACGGCCTCGCGGCCCGCGGTCTGGAGGTCGTGGGGATCGACTCCAGCAAGCACCTTCTCGAGATCGCGCGCCAAGAGGGGCACCCGGCCGCGACATACCTTCACGGCGACATGCGAAACCCCGAGGTGGATGGGGACTTCGACGTCGTCCTGGTGTGGTCGACGTCCCTGGGCTACTACGAAGAATCAGATGACGAAGCGACCCTGTCCTCAGCCCTCCGGGCCCTGAAGCCGGGCGGCCGGCTGCTCGTGGAAAGCCGCCACTGGGACACCTTCGGGCGCACCTTCGACAGCTACACCGAGAAAAGCCATGGCGACGACATCCTGCGCGAGTGGCACCGCTACGACCCTCTTCTGGGGCGGCAGATCACCGAGCAGGAAGTCGTCGTCGAGGGCCGTTCCACCGGTCGCAGCTATCACGTCCGTCGTTACGGCATCCCGGAGCTGCGGTCGCTGGTTCTCCGGCTGGGGTACGACCTGGTGACCGCGCACGACGAGCGGGGGCAGCCGCTGGCACCGACGAGCGAGCGGGCCGTACTGCGGGCTCACCGACCGCTCACCGGCGACGAGCAGTAGAGCCGGCCGACCGGCTCCGCCTCAGCCCAGGAGCGCTCGTGCGATGTCGGGCCGGTTCAAGGCCGCGACACACCAGGCGAAGTGACCGTCCTCGCCCTCGGCGTCGTACGCGTTCGCGGTGATCAGGGAGTACGCCGCACGGTAGACCAGGAGCGCCTCCCGCTCATAGCCCAGGCGCTCCTCGATCTGCGCGTACAGACCGAGCTCGGTGTCCAGGGCGTGCTCCCCGTACATGTCGAAGATCGAGGCTGCGACGGAGGCGTCGAACACCGGGTCGCCCTCGGTCGTGAAGAAGCCCCAGTCGAGAACCGCGGTCGGAGTACCGGCATCGTTCACGAGGATGTTGCCCAGAATCATGTCGCCGTGGACGACGGACCGCAGTCCGCTGTCGATCTCGAGCAGGCGGCCCCGCAGCGCGTTGAACTTCTTGTCGAGGTCCTCGACAGCCGACTCGAGCACACCCCTGAACCGGGCGACGCGGCGCTCGGCCAGCGCGTAGAGGGCCTGCGGGAATTCCTCGGCCGCGTCGTAGAGCGAGACGTCCTCGTCCATGACCGACAGAGCTCGTGCCTCGGGCAGCGGACCGCTCTTCGCCAGCTGGGACAGCACGTCGACGAACCTTGACCTGGCCTCGTCAACGGTGATGCGACCAGCCTCCAGATGGTCGGTCATGGTCGTGCCGGCCAGCCGCTGCTCGATCGTGACGCAACGGTCCTCGATGACGCGAACCTCGTCGATCCGCGGGACCGCGAACTCGAAGGGCTTGCCCGTCAAGGCGTCGTAGAACTCCCGAGTCCGCTGCAGCGACGCCTCTGACTCGCCGAACCAGACCTTGGCGACCCGGTCCTGGTCAATGGCGTAGACGAGTCCCTCCATCCCTTGACCGAGCAGTCGGGGGTCCGCCCCGCCCGTCCAACGGTGCAGGAGACGGGACGCTTCGTCGTGGGTGGGGAGGTGCATCAGGCCACCTTCTCTACGGGTTGTCGGGTTGGGCCCTGCGCGACGCAGGAGCGCTCACCACGCTACGCGAGTCTGAAGAGGCGCACGGGTGAAGTCGGCTGTGGTACAGACTGCGCGATACCTTTCAAACAGCCTGCGTGCCAGGCGCTTTGTCCCGTGTCCGAGGTCGACACCGTTGAAACTGGCCACCTCGACAACCTCGTCGAGCGTTCCGCAGAGGAATACTTCCTCTGCCTCGTTCAACTCCTCGGGGCGAAGCGAGCGTTGCGTTACCTTGACGCCGAACTCGTTTTCGAGGAGGCGAGTCAGCACACCGCGGGTGATGCTGTCGAGTGCACCGTCTTCGGGCGGCGGGCTGACCACTCCGTCAGGAAACACAGCCATGACCGCTGCTCCTGCGGTCTCCGCCACCGTGCCTCGCGCGTTCAGCAGCAACGGCTCGTCTCCCCCTGCCCGAACCGCAGCTATGCGGGCGAGCCGGAAGGCGGAGTACACGGCACCGCTCTTGGCCTGGGCCGGGAACGCCGGATCGTCGACCCGCGTCCAAGGCGTGCTGACCAGGCGCACGCTCCGCATGGGAGCGCGTTCCCGGGTGTACGACGTGATGTACGCGCCCATCCGCATGCGGCTCGGGTCGCCCGTGTAGGCGCCACTGTCGAGGTAGAGAGTCGGGCGTATGTAGAGGTCGAGCTCGCTCGGCTCCGCTTGGATCAAGTCCAGCACGCCCTGTCGGAGCTCCTCCAACGAGTAGGGCAGTGGCAGATGCAGCAGCGCCGCGGAGCGCGACAGACGCTGCAGGTGTTCGTCCAGTGCGATCACCGCGTGCTCGGGTCGGCCCTCGAGCTTGTACGCCATCACGCCCTCGAACACATTGACGCCGCGCATCGCGATCTCGGAGGTCACGTGAACCACGGCGTCCTGCCAGTCACTCACCGCACCGTTCCACCAGATCTTGGTCGGCTTCTCCAGGCTCATAACAGCTCCTTCTCTCCGGCCAGGGGGTACACAGCTCCGCTGGGGGTGGTGGTCGAGACAACGCGATGCCCACCGGCCGTTCGTGGCGCCGGCCCACAGGCGCCCGTGTGATCGGCTCGTGCGCCGCGTCGGGACAGACGAAACGGTAGTTCGGGGGCGTGCGCACGAGCCATGGCCCTACGCACGGCGGAGAGCGCCTGGTCAGGAACGCTGACCAACACGTAGCCACCGCCGCCGGCGCCCACCAGCTTCCCTCCGTGAGCCCCGGCAGCCAGGCAGCCGGACAGCAGTTCCTCCGCGCGCGGGGTGGAAATACCGCGGCCCAAACCTGTCTTGAGGGCCCAGTTCTCGGACAGGAGAGAGCCGAAACGGTCGACGTCACCCTCCTCGACAGCCTGACGGTACGGCGCGACGAGGGCCCGGATCCCGTGGAGTCGCTCGATCCTGCGACCGGGGCGGCCGCGGCTGCCCTTGTCGGTCTGGCGATCAGCATCCAGCTTGGCCGTCGCCGCAACCTGCGACGCGTCATGGCTGCTACCCGTGTCGAACAGGAGCAAGATGTCGTCTATCCACGAGGCCGAGCGCGGATGCAGTGTCAGGGGAGATACCCGGACCTCGCCGTCGGTCCCGATCGCAATCGATCCGAGCCCGCCGTGAGCGGACGCGAAGGAATCCTGCGGCCCGACCATGCGTCCGGCTCGACGGTGTTCCCAGTCATACGCCGTCCGGGCCAGTTCGTCGGCGTCCGCGTCAGGATGGAGCAGACCAGCCAGTGCCACGAGGAAGGCGCCCGATGAACCCAGCCCCCCGCCTGCCCGGGCACCAGAGGTGCTGGACACCTTCCAGGGGCGCCGTCCCCAGTCCGGATGCGTGCGCAGGATCGACATGACCAGTTCGTTGAGAACGGGGTCGCCGGGAAGATCTCCCGTTTGGTCCGACCACCTCGTCTCCGACCGCTGGGCGGCGGTGGACAAGTGGACATGCACCTCGGCGTCGATGGCCATCGCGATGACATCTCCCCCGAACTGGCCGGAATAGTCCGGGAGGTCGGTGCCGCCGCCCGCCAGGGAGATCCTCAGCGGCGCCCGACCGCTGACGCCGTACTCGCCGCCGGGCCAGTGTCCGTGCCGTGTCATTCGCTCGCTTGCCTCCCGGATACCAGCAACGCTTCGGAAACTAGCATTTGGACCTCGATGGGCGCCTCTGAAGCGTTGGGACGGCGTGCAAGGATAACGACGGTCGATCGCGAACACAGGTGCGAGCAGGCACGGGAGGCCCCATGTCGTCACCGATTCGCCAGCCGCAGTCCCGGTGGATCGGCGAGAGGCGACGCCGTCGGCTGTCACCGTGGTTCCACGTCATCGAGGCCGTGCTGCACGAGGGGACGGAAACCTCCACGTGGCACTTCCAGGACCACCCGGGTGCTGCTGTCGCCGTCCCCGTGACCCCGGCCGGCACCATCCTGGTTTCCTTGGAGTACCGCATTGCCCTGGACCGAGTAATCCTTGAAGTGCCCGGCGGCAGAATCGATCCGGGCGAGACGGCCGAACGGGCAGCTCTGCGGGAGATGTTCGAGGAGATCGGAGCCACCAGCGAGCGTGCCGTCTTCCTTGGGCAGTTCCTCAACAGCCCTGGCAGCTCGAACGAGGTGACGCACGCGTATGCCGCACTCGGGGCACAGGTCGTGGCCCCACGCGCAGGCACCATGGAAACCACCGTGGAAGCCCTGGTAGGTGAGGCCGCGGAAGGAACCCGTGCCGACGCTTCGACGCTCACCGCGGTCCTACTGGCGCAAGCCGCCGGCCTGGTCGGTCCGGCAGCGTGACACGAGACAACGGCACGAGGAGCTGGCAGAAGCATCGCCCTGCCACTCGCCGGTCGGGCACGACTACAGCAGACCGCTGACAGGTCGCAGATCGAACAGGAGCCTGCTGACCCGGTATCGAAATTCGACGATGGCACACCATCGTACTGACGTAATGTCAGTTGTTCCTCGCGGGATGGGGTCAGCTGCGACGCCTGGTCTTCCGCGACAAGAGTCACGGGAGACCGCTCGTCGCAAGGAGGAGGGGTATATGTCGACGATTGAGGCCGAGCTGGAGCGTGCCCTCAGAGCGGCCCTGAGCGCCATGGATTCGACCGACGCGATCCTCACGAGGCTGAACCAGGAGCCGCGTGAGGTGACAGTGAAGACCGACGGGTCGCTGCTCACCCGCGCAGACCTCGCCGTCGAAGACGTGGTGCGCAGCGAACTCGCTCAACACGCCCCGGACACTGAGGTCTTCGGTGAGGAGCGCTCAGGTCGGCAGGGAATACAGGCTCTGCTTGCCGGCGAGGTCGATGGGTGGATTGTGGACCCGATCGATCACACACGCCATTTCGCCAGGGCGGATCCGGAGTTCGGCACGCTCCTGGCCTATGTCCGCGAAAGTGAGCCGGTTGTCGCTGTCGTCTCGGCACCGCTTCTCGGCATTCGAGCGTGGGCGCGGCGTTCCGGCGGGGCCTTCATCAACGGGGAAGCCGTGCGTGTGAGCGAACGGCATGAGCTCGGCTGGGCCGAGGTCGCCTTCGCCGGCTTCGCCGAATGGACTGCGGGGACGCCTGGTCGCAACCTGGGGGCTGTGCTGGCCCGCTCGTCATATCCACACGGGACCCGGGGCGGTTTCCTCCAGCATCTCCGGGTCGCCAACGGCAGCGTTGACGTGGCGATCGAACCGTGGGGCGAGGCCTGGGACCTGCTCCCAGGTGCCTTGATCGTGGCCGAGGCCGGCGGACGCGCCACGGCTCTCGACGGCGGCCCGTCAGGAGCCGCCTCCGATGGTGGATTCGTCGTCAGCAATGGCTTGTTGCACCCTGAGGTGCTGGAACTGCTCCGTGCCGGGGCGTCGGCGGCGAGTGGGGGGAACCTCTGCGAATGAACGCGTAGTCGAGCGTTGCCGTCGCGCGCCTGGCCGAGCAAGGGCCGAGGGCGGGGAGGCAGGCATGGCCGCTGAGCCGCCCGCGACTGGAGCCACCTGCTCCGATGAGCTCTCGCGCCAGCGCACCTGGGTTGGGACCGGCGTATCAGAGATCGCAATAGCCCGACTCCAATCCGGGCCGCCTCCGCCTCACCCAGCCGCAGATCACCCTGGTCTTTGACCCCCCGTGCGTACGGCATCAGCCCCGCCGACTGGAAACCGCCGGCAGCGACCTGGCGTTCCTCATCAGCAGCAGGACGAAGGTGTGGTGCGCTCCACACCGAGGCAGCCCTGCCGAAGCTGACACGGGAGGCGCGCCCACATGAAAACCTGGAGCTGAGGCAGAGTCAGTTCGAAGGAGGCGCTGGTGCAGTGGTGGCAGGCCATCCTGTGGGGTGCTTTCGGGTCCGCACTGGTGGAGATCGCGGACCTTCAGAAGAGCTTGAAACGTAGGGGAAAGCCTCCGTGGAAAGGCCGAAACGCGGCCCCACGGGGTATCTACTTCCTGGCGGTCCTCCTCCGTATGGTGTTGGGCGTCGGCGTCGCTGTCGCGCTCGGAGAGTCCGGCCAGATCTCCGGGGGCTTCGGCGCGATCCTTGCCGGAATAGCCGCTCCCAAGATCCTCGAAACGCTCCAGACGCAAGCTGTCGCACCTGGCCGGCCTGTCGAAGCACCCGCCCTGCTGCAAGAGGAAAACAAAACCCTTCCCCTGCAGTCGCAGCAGGAAGGGGCCGTTCATGACGCAAGCTGACTCCGCTCTCGCCCAGCTCTGGTCACTCCTCACCCGGTCCCACCCCGTCTTCGCAGACGGCCCCACTCCGCCGCCGGCCACCCGACGCGCGAGCCTCTGGTCGCTCATGACCCGGAAACACCCGGTCTTCCCGGTGAACCAGGAAGACCACCGTGACTTTGCCGATGCCAACCTGAGACGCGCCCGCCTGAGCGACGCCGAGCTGCGCGACGCCAACTTGAACGGCTCCGACCTGCGCGGCGCCAACTTGAGCGGCGCCGTCCTGAGCGAAGCACGCCTGAGCCGCGCCGCCCTGAGCGGGGCCCGCCTGAGCGGGGCGGGCGTGAGGGGCGCGGTCGTGCGCGG
>CBFHCJ010000085.1:0-14899 GCA_965654005.1 uncultured Streptomyces sp.
GCCCTCGGCGCTCCGTCCGCCGAGGGCGACGACTTCCACCCCCCGGCCAACCTCGCCAAGATGTCGGCCGGGATCCCGCTCGCCGACGAGGACCGCTGGCCGTGGCTGGATGCCATCGGCGCCTGGGCGCACGGGCGGGAGGGGCTCGGCGGGGTGGTCAGCAGCTCGGCGCTGAAGCGGGCGTACCGCGACCGGCTGCGGGCCGCGGCTCCCCGAATCGTCTTCGTGCACCTCACGGGCGACCGCTCGCTCATCGAGGGGCGGATGGCACACCGCCAGGGGCACTTCATGCCCACGGCGCTGCTGGACTCCCAGTTCGCCACGCTCCAGCCGCTGGGGCCGGACGAGGCGGGTGTCGCGGTGGACGTCTCGGGTAGTCCCGAGGAGATCGCCGCACGCGCCGTCAGCGCCCTGCACGCCCTCGAACGATCCGCCGCCTCACAGTGAGTACCGGCAAGGCGGCGAGCCCGGCTTCGATGACGCACGGTCAGGACGGGCCGTCCCGCCTTGCCCGGCCGTGCGGACTACGGCCGCCACAGCGGATGTTCCCGGTCCGCCCACTCGCGGCTGACCCGTCCCGTCCGCAGCCCCCGGCGGGCCTCCGGGTCTCCGAGGGCCATGCCGATGTGGCCGGCCAGGACCACGCCGATCGTCAGGGCGAGCCAGTCGTGCACGAAGGTCGCCGAGGTGCGCCACATCAGCGGGGTCAGGTGGGTGAACCACATCAGCAGCCCCGTGCCGAGCATCACCAGGGTCGCGCCCGCGATCCAGGCCGCGTACGTCTTCTGGCCCGCGTTGAACTTGCCCGCCGGCCGGGACGCACGGCGGTGGTCTCGGCGCAGGGCCGCGCGCAGCCAGACCCGGTCGTGCGGCCCCCAGCGGTTGAGGTGGCCGAGGTCCTTGCGGAAGGCGCGGGAGACCAGGCCCACCAGGACCGGGACGGGGAGCAGCACGCCCGCCACCTCGTGGACCCTCACCACGAGTTCGCGGCGGCCCACCAGCTCCGCGAACGTGGGGATGTACAGGCAGGCCGCCGTCGCCACGCACACGCCCATCAACGCGGCCGTGACGCGGTGCACCCACTTCTCGGCCCGGCTGAAGCGGCGTACGCGTGTGGACCGGGCCGGGGCCTCAACTGGTGGGTGCATCGTCTCGTCCGTTCGACTTGCCGACCCAGGCGTCCACGTCATAGCCCCGGTCCTCCCAGTACCCGGGACGGACGTCCTGGGTGACGGTGATACCGGAGAGCCACTTCGCGGACTTGTAGAAGTACATGGGCGCGACATACAGGCGGACCGGGCCGCCGTGGTCATGGGTCAGCGGCTTGTCCTGCATCCTCAGGGCGACCAGGATGTCGCTGCGGCGCGCCTGGTCGAGGGTGAGGCTCTCGGTGTACGCCCCGTCGAAGCAGGTGAAGCGGACGGCACCGGCAATGGAGCGCACGCCCGCGGCGTCCAGCAGCGTGGAAAGCCGTACCCCTTCGAACGGTGTCTTCGGCACTCGCCAGCCCGTGACGCACTGGACGTCGTGCACCACCCGGGTCTGCGGCAGGGACCGCAGGTCGGCGAGCGTGAAGCTCTTCGGGTGGTTCACCAGGCCGTTCACCGTGAGGCGGTAGTTCGTCTCGTTCAGATGCGGGACGGACGCCGTCACCGAGTAGTAGCGGAAGCCGCCGCCGTTGGGCAGCAGCCCGGTCAGGCCCGTCGGGTCCTCGCCGGACACGCTGCCGAGAAAGGACTCCAGGCCGCGCTGGAGCGTCGGCGCGGCGACCACGCCGAGCGCGCCCAGGCCCAGGGTGCCCAGCAGGACCCGGCGGCCGATCGGGGTGCCGCTCGCCCCGGACTCCGGCGCCTCCCGCTGCGCGGACTCCCGGGATTCCCGCTCTGAGGGTCGTTCAGGCTTCACAGAACAATTCGAACATCCGGCACCGCCTCGGTGCCAGCGGCGATGGGTGCCCGTCAGCATTACCTAACCACTTCTCACCCGCTTCTCAGGCGGTGGTCACCACCGTGCGGCCCTCACGCCGCCGCTTCCGCCGCCTTGTCCAGCTGGAAGGCCTCGTTGCCGAGGCCGTTACGGGCGTGCGCGTCCGGTCCGCGCGAGCGCGGCAGCAGGCCCTGAACCAGGCCGACCACCAGGGCGAC
Source organism: uncultured Streptomyces sp. (assembly GCA_965654005.1). Classification (GTDB taxonomy): domain Bacteria; phylum Actinomycetota; class Actinomycetes; order Streptomycetales; family Streptomycetaceae; genus Streptomyces. The sequence goes on from CBFHCJ010000085.1 coordinate 2,145, forward strand.
GCCGATGATCGCCGGGAGCAGCAGGCCGAGTGACGAGGTCGGCCTATCCGACCGCCTTCGCCGCCGCCCGTCCCGCCGTGCGACCCGAGAACAGGCAGCCGCCGAGGAAGGTGCCCTCCAGGGAGCGGTAGCCGTGGACCCCGCCGCCGCCGAAGCCCGCCGCCTCCCCGGCCGCGTACGCGCCCGCCAGCGGCTCGCCGCCCTCGGTCAGCACCCGCGAGGCGAGGTCGGTCTCCAGGCCGCCGAGCGTCTTGCGGGTGAGGATGTTGAGGCGCACCGCGATCAGCGGGCCCGCCTTGCGGTCGAGGATGCGGTGCGGGGTGGCGGTGCGGATCAGCCGGTCGCCGAGGAACCTGCGCGCCCCGCGGATCGCCGTCACCTGGAGGTCCTTGGTGAAGGGGTTCAGGATCTGCCGGTCGCGCGCGACGATCTCCCGGCGCAGTGCGGCCTCGTCGATGAGCGGCTCCTTGGTGAGCGCGTTCATGCCGCGCACCAGCGCGCCCAGGTCCTTCTCGACGACGAAGTCGACACCGTTGTCCATGAACGCCTTGACCGGCCCGGGTACGTCGGCCCGCGCCCGCCCGATCACGTCCTTGACCGACTTGCCGGTGAGGTCGGGGTTCTGCTCGGAGCCCGAGAGCGCGAACTCCTTGCCGATGATCTTCTGGTCGAGCACGAACCACGTGTAGTCGTACCCGCTCTTCATGATGTGCTCGAGCGTGCCGAGAGTGTCGAAGCCGGGAAAGAGCGGGACGGGCAGCCGTCGGCCACGGGCGTCCAACCAGAGGGAGGACGGACCCGGCAGGATGCGGATGCCGTGGTTGTCCCAGATGGGGTCCCAGTTGTGCAGGCCCTCGGTGTAGTGCCACATCCGGTCGCGGTTGATCAGGCGGGCGCCCGCCTCCTCGGCGATGCCGAGCATCTCACCGTCGACGTGCGCGGGAACGCCGGAGACCATCCGCTCCGGCGGGTTGCCGAGACGCGCCGGCCAGTTGGCGCGTACGAGGTCGTGATTGCCGCCCATGCCGCCGCTGGTGACGATCACCGCCTGGGCCGTGAACTCGAAGGCGCCGCTGACCGCACGGCTGCTTGCCCTGCCCCGCTGCGCGTCCGAGGGCTCCAGGATCTCGCCGGTGACGGTGTCTACGGCGCCCGCACTGCGCGAGAGACCGGTGACGCGGTGGCGGAACTTCAGCTGGACGAGACCGCGTGCGACCCCGGCCCGCACCCGTCGCACGAAGGGTGCGATCACAGCGGGCCCGGTGCCCCAGGTGATGTGGAAGCGGGGGACGGAATTGCCGTGGCCGCCCGCGTCGTAGCCGCCGCGTTCGGCCCAGCCGACCACCGGGAAGAAGCGCACGCCCCGCGCGTGCAGCCAGGCCCGCTTCTCGCCGGCCGCGAAGTCGATGTACGCCTCCGCCCACTTGCGCGGCCAGTGGTCCTCCGGACGGTCGAACGCGGCCGTGCCCATCCAGTCCTGGAGGGCGAGCGCGTGACTGTCCTTGATCCGCAGCCTGCGCTGCTCCGGCGAGTCGACGAGGAACAGGCCGCCGAAGGACCAGAACGCCTGGCCGCCCATCGACTGCTCCGGCTCCTGGTCGAGGAGGATCACCTTGCGACCGGCGTCCACCAGCTCCGCGGTCGCCGTGAGCCCTGCGAGACCTGCCCCGATCACGATGACATCGGCGTCGTAGGCCATGCGCCCGTCCTCTCGCGGTGACTACCGGTCGGTATCTTGTTGTCGGCGTCTTGTCGTCGGCGTCTTGTCGTCGGTGTGTCGGCGTCGGTGTCTTGTTACTGACCGGTCAGATCCTTCGGCAGAAGAGTGACGGCGTCAATGGCCTGTTTCCGGGTACTCGCGCCAGTCGGCAACCACGTCGCCCGGTCCGGCGTTCGGGGCTTGCCGAGAAGCGGTCAAGCACGGGCGGGTCACGGCCGGGAGCGCTACAGTCAGCCTGATACGCATCCTGTGACCCCGCTGAATCTCTGAGGTACGCAGCGTGTCGGTACTGGTTCTGGCTCTCGCCGTGAGCGCGGCCTTCTGCCTGGGCACGGGGTTCGTGCTACAGCAGAACGCCGCCCAGCATGCACCGCTGAGCGATTTCCTCTCCCCTCGGCTGCTGCTGGACCTGATGAAGATGCCGCGCTGGCTCGGCGGACTCGGTCTGATGGTGGCCGGCATGATCCTGAGTGCGGTGGCGCTGGCCCACGGCGAGATCTCCCTGGTCGAGCCGCTGGTCGCCACGAACCTGCTGTTCGCGATGGCCGAGTCCCGCCGGGTGACCAAGCAGCCGCTGGGGCGGCAGGGCTGGGGCGGGCTTTCGCTGCTGGCCGGCGGGGTCACGGTGTTCATCGTGGCGGGCCGGCCCCAGGCGGGCAGCGCGGTCACGGATCCCGTACGGCACTGGTTGATCATCGGCGTGATGGTCGGCCTCGCCCTGCTGCTGACGACCTATGCGAAGAGGTCCCGACTGATCATCGGGCCGATGCTGCTGGCGCTGGCGGCGGGCCTCCTGTACGGCGTGCAGGACGCGCTCACCCGGGTCAGCGGGCAGCGGCTGACGGAGAGCGGCTGGATGGAGTTCATCACCGGCTGGCAGCCGTACGGCGTACTGGTGCTCGGGGTGACGGGGCTGGTTCTGGTGCAGAGCGCGTTCGAGACGGCACCGCTGCGGATGTCCCTGCCGGCGCTCACCGCGGCCCAGCCGCTGGCCGGGATCCTGTGCGGGGTGGGCTTCCTCGGCGACCGCCTGCGCACCGACACGGGTGCACTCGCCTGGGAGGCGGCGGGTCTGGCGGCGATCGTCCTGGGCATCGTGCTGCTGGGGCTGCACCCGGCCATGCCCCGGGGGCTGGGCCAGCCGGAGCGTGAGAGGGATCTGCAGCCGGGGTGAGGAGCGCTGCGTTCGCGCGTCACCGAACGGCCGGGGACCACGTTCCCCGCGTCACCGAACTGCTTTGATGGGCGCATGAGTGCCGCTGACGAACTCCTCGACATCGTGGACGAGAACGACAGGGTCATCGGGCAGTCGCCGCGCGGTGAGGCGTATGCGCGCGGGCTGTGCCACCGGGCCGTGTTCATCCAGGCGCGGGACGCCGAGGGGCGTGTCTTCGTCCACCGCCGTACCCCCACCAAGCTGGTCTTCCCGTCCCTGTACGACATGTTCGTCGGCGGGGTCGTCGGCGCGGGCGAGACGTACGACGACGCCGCTCTGCGCGAGGCCGAGGAGGAACTCGGCGTCAGCGGGCTGCCCCGGCCGGAGCCGCTGTTCAAGTTCCTCTACGACGACGGCGCCGGCCAGACCTGGTGGTCCTCGGTCTACCAGGTCCGCTGCGACCTGCCCGTCAGTCCTCAGGCCGAGGAGGTCGCCTGGCACGACTTCCTGCCGGAGGACGAGGTGGAACGCCGACTGTCCGACTGGGAGTGGGTCCCGGACGGGCTCGCCGCCTACGAACGCCTCAAGGCGTACCGCCGGTCCACGGGCTGACCTTGCCCGGTGGCCCCGCGCGGGCCACCAGGGCGGCGCGCCCCGGAACGGATGGTCCAGGAATCGGAGCGCGGTGAACGGCCCACACCAGGCGCCTGCCCCGCAGCGGTATCCGGTACGCCGACCAGACCTCGCCTGTGGACACCCTGGCGGAGCCGCCGCCCAGCGGCCGGTAGGGTCGTGCGCGTGAGCGAATTCGTGCGGAACGTCCGGCTGTGGTTCGCGCCCGAGGAGGTCCGGGCGGAGGGCGGTACCCCCGACTACCGGTTCTCGCTGGCGAACGAGCGCACCTTTCTGGCCTGGCTGCGCACCGCCCTTGCGTTGATCGGCGGCGGCTTCGCGGTGGACCAGTTCCTGCCGGACCTGCGGTGGGCCTGGCGCGTCGGGCTCGCCCTCGCGCTGCTCGCCTCCGGGGTCACGTGCTCGCTGCGGGCCGTCAACCACTGGGTGCGCTGCGAGCGGGCGATGCGGCGCGGTGAGGACCTGCCCGCGTCCCGCTTCCCGGCACTGGTGAGCATCGCCGTCGCCGTGGTGGCGGTCGCCATGGTCGTCGTCGTCCTCGTCGGCTGGGAAGGGTGAGCGCCCCGGCCCGGCAGCGCGACCCGGGGCTGCAGCCGGAGCGGACCCGGCTCGCATGGCGGCGTACGACCCTGTCGAGCACCGTGGTCGCCGTGCTCGCCGCGAAGACGGCACTGCACGGGAGCACGGCGGCAGGCTTCTTCGTCGTCGCCGTGTGCTGTCTGCTCTGGCTCGGCTTCCTGATCCTCGCCCACCGGCGCATCCGCGACCTGGCGACCACCGACGCAGGCCGTCCGCGTGTCCTCACACCCCGACACGCTGCCGCCACGACCCTCTGCACGGCCGCCCTCGCGCTGTGCGCCGTGGCGCTCGTGGTCTGAAGGCACTCGGGGTATCCGGACGTCACACCGACCGAATGAGCCGAAATGCAACACTTCATCCGGTTAGCCTGGGGCGTCACTGTACGAACCGCGAAGGTGAGCGCCATGAGCACCCCCCACCTGGAACACACCGCGCACCGTCACAGCCACGGCCCGGCCTGTGGGCACGACGCGGTACCGCACGAGGACCACGTCGACTACGCGCACGACGGGCATCTGCACCGCGAACACGGCGACCACTGGGACGAGTGCGAGCCCAGCGGGCACATCGCCCACGAGGGGCATGAGCACCTGCACGGCGAGGGCTGCGGCCACCGCCGGGTCCAGCACGGCGACCACGTCGACTACCTGCACGACGGCCACCGGCACGCCGAGCACGAGGGGCACTGGGACGATCACTGAGGAGCCCCTGATTCCAGTGGCCCGTCGTCGACTGGCATGCTCTGACCATCAGTTGACGACGACTCAGGGGGTCCCATGGCCGCGGCAGAGCCGTACACGGTCGCGCTCGCCGATGACGTGCACGCCTATGTTCAGCCGGACGGCGGCTGGTGTCTGAACAACGCCGGGTTCGTGAGCGACGGAACGGCCACCCTGCTCGTGGACACCGCCGCGACCGAACGCCGCACCCGTGCCCTGGCCACCGCGCTCGCGGCCACCGGCGCGCCCGCACCCCGGTTCGTCGTGAACACGCACCACCACGGCGACCACACGTACGGCAACGGCCTCTTCGCCTCGGCCGCCACGATCGTCTCGCACGCCGACTGCCGCCGCGAGGCCCTGGCCGGCGGCCACCATCTGGCACTGATCTGGCCGGAAACCGACTACGGGGACATCCGGATACACGGCGCCGACCTGACCTACCGGGAGCAGACGACGGTGCACGTCGGCGGGATCGACGCCGAGGTGCTCCACCCCGGAGTCGCGCACACCGTCGGCGACTCGGCGGTCTGGCTGCCGCACCGGCGCGTGCTGTTCACCGGCGACCTCGTCTTCGAGGGCGGCACGCCGTTCATCCTGATGGGTTCGCTCAGCGGCTCGCTGCGGGCTCTGGAGCGACTGCGGGCGCTGGGCGCGGAGACGGTCGTGCCCGGACACGGCCCGGTGACCGACCCGTCGGCCTTCGACCGCACGGAACGCTATCTGCGGTTCGTCACCGAGGTCGCGCGGAAGAACCACGCGGCGGGCCGTACGCCGCTGGAGGCGGCCCGGGTCACGGACCTCGGGGAGTTCGCGGAGCTGCGCGAGAGCGAGCGCCTGGTGGCCAATCTGCACCGCGCGTACGCGGAACTGGACGGGCTTCCCGAGGGCGCGCCCCTGGACCCGCTGCCCGGCTTCCGGGACATGGCGGTGATGAACGGAGGGCAGATGATGGCCAGCCACGCGTGAGGGCGCCGCGGCTGCGCGCCGCCGTGACATCGCGCCGCACGCCGCGTGACACGCCGGGCCGTGGGCGCACGATGGACCGTGGCGCCGATCACGTTCGCTCCGCGCTCTGGACTACATACCGACCGGTCGGCATCATGATGCGGGTCCTGTTTCCTCGCACGTAGGAGCAACGATGAGCCCAGACCACCCGCCGGGTCTCGATCTCGACCGGCTGCGCGGCCTGCTCGACACCGAGCGGCCCGGCCTGGTGAACGGCCCGCTGACCGGCCGGCTGGTCGAGGGCGGGCGGTCGAACCTCACGTACGCCGTGTCGGACGGCACGGCCAAGTGGGTCCTGCGGCGCCCTCCGCTCGGGCATGTGCTCGCCACCGCGCATGACATGAAGCGCGAGCACCGGGTGATCAGCGCGCTGTACCCGACGGCAGTCCCGGTGCCGCGTCCAGTGCTTCTGTGCGAGGACGAGTCGGTCCTGGGCGCCCCCTTCTACGTGATGGACTTCGTCGAGGGCACCCCCTACCGCACCGCCGGGCAGCTGGCCCCGCTCGGCCCCCAGCGCACCCGGGACGCGATCCTCCGCCTGGTGGACACGCTGGTCGAGCTGCACGCGGTGAACCCCGCCGAGGTGGGCCTCGCCGACTTCGGCCGCCCGGAGGGCTTCCTCGACCGGCAGCTGCGGCGCTGGGGCAAGCAGTTGGACGCGTCCCGCAACCGCGAACTGCCGGGCGTCGACGAGCTGCACGCGGCGCTCGGCCGCGAACTGCCCGTCTCCCCCGCCCCGACCGTGGTCCACGGCGACTACCGGCTCGACAACGTGCTGCTCGGCGCGGACGACCGGATCAGCGCCATCCTCGACTGGGAGATGTCCACGCTCGGCGACCCGCTCACCGACCTGGGCCTCCTGGTGATGTACAGCGTGCCGCTGGGCACGCCCGACTCCCCCGTCTCCACGACCGCCGAGGCCCCGGGACACCCGGACCCGGCCGAGCTGGTCGAGCGGTACGCCGCGCGCTCGGGGCGCGATGTCACCGCCGTCTCCTGGTACACGGCGTTCGCCTGGTTCAAGCTCGCCGTGATCCTCGAGGGCATCCACTACCGCTACACGCTCGGCCAGACGGTGGGCCGGGGCTTCGACCGCATCGGCGAGCTGGTGCCCGTCTTCATCGAGCACGGCCTGACCACCCTTCAGGAAGGCTGACCCGCCATGGACTTCGCATTCGATGCGCGCACCGGGGAACTGCGCGCCAAGCTGCTCACCTTCATGGACGAGTACGTCTACCCGGCGGAGGCCGTCGCGGAGGAGCAGCGGGCACAGCTCGCCTCGCCGTGGGACACCCCAGCGGTCGTCGAGGAGTTGCAGGCCGAGGCGCGCAGGCAGGGCCTGTGGAACCTCTTCCTGCCCGACGCGGAGTACGGTGCCGGGCTGACCAACCTCCAGTACGCCCCGCTCGCCGAGATCACCGGGCGCTCCCCTCGGCTGGCGCCGACCGCGCTGAACTGCGCGGCGCCGGACACCGGCAACATGGAGGTGCTCGCGCGGTTCGGCGACGAGCAGCAGAAGAAGCAGTGGCTGGAGCCGCTGCTGGCGGGTGAGATCCGCTCGGCGTTCGCGATGACCGAGCCCGAGGTGGCCTCCTCGGACGCCACCAACATCACCACGCTCATCGAGCGAGCCTCCGACGGCAGGGACGGATACGTCATCACCGGCCGCAAGTGGTACATCTCCGGTGCGATGAACCCCGACTGCAGGATCTTCATCGTGATGGGCAAGACGGACCCGGACGGGCCGGACATCCGCCGCCAGCAGTCCATGGTGCTGGTCCCGCGTGACACCCCGGGCGTCACGGTCCAGCGCGCGATGCGGGTCTTCGGCTACGAGGACCACTACCACGGCGGCCACGCCGAGGTGATCTTCGACCACGCGCGCGTGCCGGTCGCGAACCTGATCGGCGTGGAGGGCGGCGGCTTCGCCATCGCCCAGGCCCGCCTGGGCCCGGGTCGCATCCACCACTGCATGCGGCTCATCGGCATGGCCGAGCGGGCGATAGAGCTGATGTGCAGGCGGGCGGTGTCCCGTACCGCGTTCGGCAAGGCGCTCGCCCAGCAGGGCGTGGTCCACAACTGGATCGCGGACGCCCGCGTCACCGTCGAGCAACTGCGACTGCTGGTGCTGAAGACCGCGTGGCTGATGGACACCGTGGGCAACAAAGGCGCCCACAAGGAGATCCAGGCGATCAAGATCGCCACGCCTCGCGCGGTGGTCGACATCATCGACCGGGCGATCCAGCTGCACGGCGCGGGCGGTGTGAGCCAAGACTTTCCGCTGGCCGAACTGTACGCCGCCGCCCGCATCTTGATGATCGCGGACGGCCCCGACGAGGTGCACCAGCGGTCGCTGGCTCGGCGGGAGCTGAAGAAGTACCTGTAGGCCGCGGACACGCGTGGGCCGGTGAAGCGACGGGCATCGGTGCTCACGAAACCGGGGCGTCGCGGACCGGGCCGAGGCCGCGGCCTGGGCGCGCGAGGCCGGGCTCAGCCCCACGACACGGGAGGCCCGGCACAGGAGGCCCCGGTACCGGAAAAGCCCCTTAGGGACGCAACGCGCGCAGCAGCAGGTCCGCCAGGTGGTCGGCGACCTGCTGCGGGCTGAGGGGGCCGTCCGGGCGGTACCAGGTCGACAGATGGTGCACCGAGCCGAAGTGGTAGTCGACGACCAGGTCGGCGGGCGTGGCGGTGGAGAACACGCCCGCCTTCTGGCCCTCCTCGATCAGCGCGCGGAACCGCTCGTGGTAGCGGCGCCGCTCGGCGCGTACCTGCTTGTGCTTCTCGGGGCTCAGGTGGTGCATGGAGCGGAAGAAGATCATCGCGTCGTCGAGGTTCTCGATCGTGGTGACCACCACGTCCGCCGCCGCGCCCCGAAGCCGCTTCTCCACCGGCTCGTCGGCGTCCGCGAACGCGTCGAGGCGTTCCTGCTGGACGCGCAGCATGCGCGCGTACACCTCGTGCAGCAGGTCGTCCTTGGAGCCGAAGTAGTGGTAGAGCGCCCCCTTGGTGACACCGGCCGCCTCGACGATCTCCTGCACGGACGTGCGGTCGTATCCCTGGTCCGCGAAGAGCCGGGTGGCGGCGGCCAGCAGCCGCTGCGGGACGGGCGTACCGTCCCCGTCCGTCGTCCTGGGCACTGCCGCCACCTGCCTTTCGTGATGCCTGTTCGTGACGTCTGTTAGAGACGTCTGTTAGAGACGACTGTTCGAGACGACTGTTCGAGATGTCTACTGACTCGTCTCGGGCCGGGAACGCAGTTCCCGACGGAGGATCTTCCCACTCGCCGTCTTCGTCAGGTCGGGCAGGATCTCCACCTGGTGCGGGTATTCGTAGGCGGCCAGTCCCTCCTTGCAGTACGCCGCGAGCTCATCCGGGTCCGTCTCGGCTCCCGGCCGCAGGCTGATGTACGCCTTGACGGTCTCCTCGCCCGACGTGTACATCGCGCCTAACGGGAGGCGCTCACCGGCCGGTCTCCCACTTCTGCTGGAGGTGGTTCATGTTCGTCAGCCAGCGGTCCGGGTCGGTGGCGCGGGCCTGATAGTACGCGGCGGCCTCGGGGTGCGGAAGGATCAGGAACCGGTCCTCCTCGATGCCCTTGAAGAGCGCGTCGGCGACGTCCTCGGAGTTGATCGCGGTCGGCACGAGCACCAGTTCACCGGCGCTGCCGGAGACGGTCAGCATGTCGGTGCGCACGCCCTGGGGACAGATCGCGTGGACCTTGAGGCCGCGGTGCCGGTACGTCAGCGAGAGCCACTCGGCGAAGGCGAACGCGCCGTGCTTGGTGACGCTGTACGGCGCTGCACCGATCATGGTGAGCAGTCCGGCGGCCGAGACGGTGGAGACGAACCGGCCCTCGCCGCGCTCCAGCCAGGCGGGCAGGAGCTCGCGGGCGGCGCGGACGTGCGCCATGACGTTCACGTCCCAGGCCCGCGCCCACACCTCCTCGTCGGCGGCCTCGGTGCCGCGGGAGCCGACGCCCGCGTTGGCGCAGTAGACGTCGACCTTGCCGCCGAGGGCGTCGCGCGCCTCGGTCACGATCGCGGAGGCGTCGCCCGGGACCACGATGCCGCCGATCTCGTCGGCCACGGCCTTCGCCCGGCCCGGGTCCAGGTCGTTGACGACGACCCGGGCCCCCTCGGCGGCGAAGCGGCGGGCCAGCGCGGCTCCGATGCCGCCTCCCGCTCCGGTGACGACCACTCCCGCATCCTGCACGGCTTCCACCATCGGTCCCCTTCGACGCGACGCGAATCGACTGTGCCGCAGTCGCCACTGCCGCGACGGCCAGACTAACCAGTCGGTATGTGGCGAGGGAAGGGGTGGGCAACTGCTCAGCGCGGAGTGTGTATGCGGGCGGTTCAGCTCGATCGTGTGATGGTCGGCTCACGCGCTTGCGGCGTGCCGGGCGGGCCGGGATACGGATGAGTCGTGACGTATGGCCAACCTTCCCCACCAGCAGGACGATGCGCCCACAGCGCACTCGACCTCGGGCGAGGGGGACCTGTCATGGCGGTACCGGCAATCGGTGTGAGTCCCTACTGGGAGCTGACCTTCGACGCGGACGGGGACGTTGACGAGCCCGAGAGGGACCGGCTGCTCGCGGACGTCACCCAGCGCGGGGTGCGGGACCTGCTGGTCTTCGCGCACGGCTGGAACAACGAGCGCTCCGGCGCCACCCGGCTCTACGGCCGCTTCTTCGCGCCGGTGCCGTCGCTGGCGCCGAGGGCGCGCCTCGGGTACGCGGGCGTGATCTGGCCGTCGATGATGTTCGCGGACGAGCCGATCCCCGACTTCCCGGCGTCGGCCGCGCCCGACGTCACCGGGCCCGCACGTCCGCTGCTGGACAAGGCCAGCCGGCACGCGCTCCTGAAGGTCTTCCCAGGCCGGGCGACCGTGGTGGAGCAGATCGCGCGGCTGCTGGAGCAACACCCGGACGACGGTGCCTCGTTGGAGGAGTTCGGGCGGCTCGTACGACTGCTGGTGGACTTGCCCCCGCAAAGACCGCAGGCCTCGTTCGCCGCGGACACGCTGGCCGAGGGGGTCCCCGAGAGCGACCCGCAGATGCTGTTCGGGGACACGGAACAGGTGTGCCGGGACTTCGCGCGGGCGCTGGAACGGGTGGAGTCGGCGGACGGGCAGGCCCCGGGGGCCGAGCAGTTCTCGTTCACGCCGAAGGGATTGTGGGACGGGGCGCACGAACTGCTGCGGCAGGCCACGTACTACGCGATGAAACGGCGCGCGGGCACGGTCGGGGAACTCGGGCTCGGGCCGCTGATCGGGCAGCTGGCGCAGGCGGCGCCGAACGTGCGCGTGCATCTGATCGGGCACAGCTTCGGCGGACGGCTGGTGTCGTTCGCGCTGCGCGGGCTGCCGGCGGGCGTGCAGACGGTGAAGTCCGTGACGCTGCTCCAGGGGGCCTTCTCCCACTACGCGTTCGCCGCCCGGCTGCCCGACGACCCGCACGCGAGTGGGGTGCTGCAAGGTCGGCAGCGCCGTATCGACGGCCCCCTGGTGTGCTGCTACTCCAGCTTCGACTCGGCGCTCTCCACGCTGTATCCGCTGGCGTCGCGGATGGCCGGCGATGACGATTCGCTGCTCGGTGGCCTCGCGGAGGACTTCGACGTCAGCCGTCTGCTCGGTCCCAAGTGGGGGGCTATGGGGCACGACGGGGTGCAGGCGGTGGACGGCACACAGGGCTTCTCGCTCGCCGACGCACTGGGGCGGAAGCTGCCGACGTCGGGCTGCGTCAACATCGACGTGTGCGCGGTGGTCTGCCACGGCGGCCCGCCGTCCGGTGCCCACAGCGACATCGTGCACCGGGAGCTGGCGCAGGTGGTGCTGGCGGCGGGCCGGGTGAAATGACCCGACGCCGCGCGGGACCGCATTTCGCCGCCCCCGCCCGAGCCGAAGAGGCCGGGGACTGGAGACCGGCGATGAGGACGCATATCGAGCGTTTTTGGGGAACTTGGGGAATCCGCGAGGAGTTCTCAGTCTGTCGAGGGTGGTACGTGGGGTGCGCCGTGGCATGACAGCTCCTCCCGGCGGCGGTGGGCCGGATGTTACCGCCGGTATCTCCGGCATTGCACATGAACATGCGTCAACTTCTCGGGCCCGCCGGGGTCATGGGGCGCTCTCGACGGACGAGCGACGGGCATGGGGGAAGGCGACCGAGAACCGTTCGGAGGGTGGCTCATGGAGGTCCTCGGAAAACGGATGGAGCCGAATCGGTTGTCGATACGTCTATTCGGCGACGTCCGTACGACGACGCCGAAGTGACCGAAGTACAGGTGCAGGTGTGACGGAGGTGCAGGGCGATGGCCGGTTTTCGGAGTCTGGCGAGACAGGTGCGCGATCCGAGGTGCGATCTGGCACTACGGCGTTATTCGCTGCGCAAGTGCCTTGAGAAGTTCGCCCCCTACGGGCATCGGGCGACCTGGGACCATTTGTGCTCCCGGGCCGGTTTCGGCCCCGAGGACCGTTCCCCCGATCCGGCGCGGCTTGTGGCCGCACTGGACGAACTGGAGGCGGCCCGCTCCGTCTGGCTCGCCTACGAGGCCGAGTTCACACAGCGCCGCAAGAGGGAGAAGCACGACGGGCTGCGCAGGCCGGGCAGCATGGACGACTGGCACCGGCTGACCTGGGGCGGTTTCGGAGTCGCCTGGTGCGACGATCCGCGTGTCCACCCTCATGAACCACTGGCCGAGGTGCTGCGCCGGCTCATCGCCGCACTGGAGCGCGAGCCGGGCGCGGTGTGCCCGGTGTGCGCCGGTGAGCGCCTCACTTGGAAATACGACCTGGCCCACGAGCCGTCGTCGGGCCCGGTCTGCACGGACTGCGGCATAGTCGTGCCACGGCCCATGCTGACGCCCGAGGCCCTGGGGGAGGCCAGGTGGGCACAGCTGCTGGTGTCGGCGTGACCCTGGTGCCCGAGGGCGCGGGG
>CBFHCJ010000086.1:0-14894 GCA_965654005.1 uncultured Streptomyces sp.
GGCGGGTCACGGCCGCGCCGATGCCGGAACCCGCCCCGGTGATCACATGAGTAGCCATGTCCGCCATGCTCGCACCACGGCGCTAGCGGATTCCGAGCGACTCCTCCAGATACGCCAGCGCGCCCACCGGCTCCTCGGCGAAGAACACCAGGTCCGCCAGCGGACGCGGCAGGAAGCCCTCGTCCTCCATGCGCCGGAACTGCTCCTTCAGGCCGTCGTAGAAGCCCGCCGTGTTCAGCAGGACCACCGGTTTGTCGGTGTGCCCGTGCTTCTTCAGCTCCAGGATCTCGGTCGCCTCGTCGAGCGTCCCGGTCCCGCCGACCATGATCACCACCGCGTCGCCCTTCTCCAGGAGCAGCCTCTTACGCTCGGCCAGATCCTTGGCGACAACCATCTCGTCGACACCCGCCCGGGCCTTGGCCGCCAGGAACTCGACGGACACCCCCAGCAGCCTGCCGCCCGCCTCGTGCACCCCGTCGGCGACCACCTTCATCAGGCCGACGTCGGAGCCGCCCCACACCAGGGTGTGCCCGCCCTTGCCCAGCAGTTCCGCGAATTCCCGGGCGGGGCGCCATCCAATAGGTGTCGGCGCTCGCGCCGTCGTTGAGGGGTGGTGGTCGGGCGGCGGGTGGGAAGTCGTCGAGGTCGGCGGCGGAGAGGAAGACGCAGATGTTCATGCCGCCACCGTACGCGGGAAGAACCGGGGCCTCGCGAGTGCTTTTCAGGTATGGCCGAAGGACACACGATCACCATCGAGCAAAGCGACGAGCATGTGCGCGTGGTGCGCGAAGGACAGATCCTGGCGGAGAGCGACCGGCCCCTCGTGCTGCGGGAGACCGGTTGTCCGGCGCGGTACTACATCCCCGCCGAGGACGTACGCCTCGACCTGTTGACCCCGTCCGACACGCACACCGTCTGCCCGTTCAAGGGCACCGCGTCCTACTGGTCGCTGCCGGACGCGGCGGACCTCGTCTGGGCGTATCCCGACCCCAAGCCGGACGTCGCCCGGATCAAGGACCACCTCTGCTTCTACGAAGCGGAGGTGTCGTGACCGATCGACGCCCCTGTCTGCGGCAGTCTCACAGGCATGGACAAGCAGACCATCTCGCGCGACGGCAGCCCCGTCGCGTACGAACGCACCGGACAGGGCCCGGCGGTCGTCCTGGTGAGCGGCGCGATGTCCACGGGCGCCACGGTGGCGCCCCTGGCCGCGCGCCTCTCGGACGGCTTCAGCGTCATCGTGTACGACCGCCGGGGCCGCGGCGAGAGCGGCGACACGCCGCCGTACGCGGTGGCCCGCGAGGTCGAGGACCTGGCGGCGCTGATCGAGGCGGCGGGCGGCGAGGCGGCGCTGTACGGGATCTCGTCGGGCGGCGCGCTGGCGCTGGAGGCGGCGGCGAGCGGGCTGCCGGTCCGTCAGGTGGCCGTCTACGAGACACCGTTCGCCGACTACGGGGCCGACGGGGCGCGGGAGCGCGCCGAGTACACCCGGAACCTGACCGAGGCGCTCACGGAGGGCCGGCGGGGGGACGCGGTCGAACTGTTCCTCAGGCTCACCGGTCTGGCCCCCGAGATGATCGCGAACGCCCGCCAGTCCCCCATGTGGGCCGGCATGGAGGCGATCGCGCACACCCTCGCGTACGACGACGCGGTGATGGGCGACGGCCTGGTGCCCCGGGAGCGGCTGGCCTCGATCACCGCGCCGGTCCTGGCCGTCGCGGGCGACGCGAGCCCCGAGTGGCTGCGCAGGGCGACGCGGGCGGTCGCGGAGTCGGCACCCCGCGGCACCTACCGCACGCTGGAGGGCCAGACGCACATGGTGGACCCACAGCTGCTCGCGCCGGTGCTGGCGGAGTTCTTCGCGGCACGGGAATAACCGCGGGACCGGTGCGTACAGGGCACTCGGCCCCATGACGCCGGCGGACACGAACGGGTAGCCCCACCGCTCGGGCCCGGAAGGCCGCACCCCGCGGATTTGCGGCCTTCCGGCCCGGTTCTCAGACGACCGAGGCCGTCGCCCGGACCGTGGACGCGATCGTCGCCGAGCCCACCACACGCGTGCCGTCGTACAGCACGATCGCCTGGCCGGGTGCCACGCCGCGGACCGGCTCGGTGAAGCTCACGCGCAGCTCGCCGTCGGCCGGCTCAGCCGTCACCTCCGTCTCGCCTCCGTGGGCGCGGAGCTGGGCCGTGTACGTGCCGGGACCGTCCGGGGCCGCGCCGCACCAGCGGGGCTTGACGGCGGTCAGGGCGCTGACGTCCAGGGAGGCGGCCGGACCGACCGTCACGGTGTTGTTCACCGGGGAGATGTCCAGCACATAGCGCGGCTTGCCGTCGGGGGCCGGGGTGCCGATCCTCAGGCCCTTGCGCTGGCCGATCGTGAAGCCGTACTCGCCCTCGTGCGTGCCCACCTTCGTGCCGGACTCGTCGACGATGTCGCCCTCGGCCTTGCCGAGCCGCCCGGCGAGGAAACCCTGGGTGTCGCCGTCCGCGATGAAACAGATGTCGTGCGAGTCGGGCTTCTTGGCGACCGCGAGGCCCCGACGCTCGGCCTCCGCGCGGATCTCGTCCTTCGTGGTGACCGTGTCGCCGAGCGGGAAGAGGGCGTGCGCCAGCTGCTTCTCGTCGAGCACCCCGAGGACGTACGACTGGTCCTTCGCCATGTCGGAGGCGCGGTGCAGCTCGCGCGTGCCGTCCTCGTTGACCACGACCTTCGCGTAGTGGCCCGTGCAGACCGCGTCGAAGCCCAGCGCCAGGGCCTTGTCCAGCAGCGCGGCGAACTTGATCTTCTCGTTGCAGCGCAGACACGGGTTCGGGGTGCGTCCGGCCTCGTACTCGGCGATGAAGTCCTCGACGACGTCCTCGCGGAACCGCTCGGCGAGGTCCCAGACGTAGAACGGGATGCCGATGACGTCCGCGGCGCGGCGGGCGTCACGCGAGTCCTCGATGGTGCAACAGCCGCGCGCGCCCGTCCGGAACGACTGCGGGTTCGCGGACAGCGCGAGGTGGACTCCGGTCACGTCGTGGCCCGCCTCGGCGGCACGGGCTGCGGCGACGGCGGAGTCGACCCCGCCGGACATGGCGGCGAGGACACGGAGGGGGCGCTGCGGGGTGTCAGTCATAGCCCTTCAAGAGTACGGGGCCGGGGGGAGGGGCATGGAGAGCTACCTCATGGTCACGGAGAGCTGAGTGAGCAGAGTCAGGTCAGCCCCGCGGTGCGAGCACGCTCCACCGCGGGGCCGATCGCCTTCGCGACCGCCTCCACATCGGCCTCCGAGGAGGTGTGGCCGAAGGAGAAGCGGAGCGTGCCGCGGGCGAGGTCCGGATCAGTGCCTGTGGCGAGGAGGACATGGCTGGGCTGGGCGACGCCGGCGGTGCAGGCCGAACCCGTGGAGCACTCGATGCCCTGTGCGTCCAGCAGCAGGAGCAGGGAGTCGCCCTCACAGCCGGGGAACGTGAAATGGGCGTTGGCCGGGAGCCGGTCCACGGGGTCGCCCCCGAGAATCGCGTCCGGGACCGCCGTACGGACGGCCTCGATCAGCTGGTCGCGCAGGGCGCCGATCTCCTGGGCGAACCACTCGCGCTGCTCGGCGGCGAGCCGTCCGGCGACCGCGAAGGAGGCGACGGCCGGCACGTCGAGGGTGCCGGAGCGAACATGACGCTCCTGACCACCGCCGTGGAGCACCGGTACGGGGCTGTACTCTCGGCCGAGGAGCAGCGCCCCGATGCCGTACGGGCCGCCGATCTTGTGACCGGAGACCGTCATCGCGGCGAGGCCGGAGGACTCGAAGTCGACCGGGACCTGACCGAAGGCCTGGACCGCGTCGGCGTGCAGCGGGACGTCGAACTCCCGTGCCACCGCGGAGAGTTCCCGGACCGGCATGACCGTGCCGATCTCGTTGTTCGCCCACATGACGGTGGCCACGGCCACGTCGTCGGGGTTGCGGGCGATGGCCTCGCGCAGGGCCTCCGGGTGGACGCGACCGTAGGAGTCGACGGGCAGGTACTCGACCGTGGCGCCCTCCTGTTCGCCGAGCCAGTGGACGGCGTCGAGGACCGCGTGGTGTTCGACCGGGCTGGCGAGGACCCGATTGCGGGCCGGGTCGGCGGCACGGCGGGACCAGTACAGGCCCTTCACGGCGAGGTTGTCGGCCTCGGTGCCGCCGGAGGTGAAGACGACCTCGCTGGGGCGGGCGCCGAGGGCTTCGGCGAGGGTTTCGCGGGCCTCCTCGACGGTTCGCCTCGCGCGGCGGCCGGACGCGTGCAGCGAGGAGGCGTTGCCGGTGACGCCGAGCTGTGCGGTCAGGGCCTCTGCCGCCTCGGGGATCATCGGTGTGGTCGCGGCGTGGTCGAGGTATGCCATGGTGGGCCCAATTCTAGGGCCGACGGTTTCTTGGGCGGGGTTCGGCCTCCGGCGGCCTGGAAGCTCCAGGACACCGTGTTGTCCACCTGCATGAAGGCCACCAGGACCATTGGTCCGCGACGCCCAGGCCCAGACCCAGGAAGGCGCGGCCCCGGCGCCGCCACCACTGGATGGACTGACCGCGAAACGCGGAGGGGCGGCGCGCCCGTCGATCGAGCGCGCCCCTCTGTCGTAGGTGGTCGTAGGGGTCGTACGGGTCGTACCGGTCGTACATGCTTGTACGGGGTTGTACGGGGCCGTACGGGGTCGTACAGCGTCATACGGGTCCTACGTGGTCGTACGCAGTCCGGGATCAGCCCTGCTGGACCTGCCGCCCCTGACCGCCCGGCCAACCGCCACCCGATCCGCCGCAGCCGCCGCCCTGGCCGCCGCCGGGGCCGCTCTCGACTACTGACCGGTACAGCTTCGTGACAGAAGCGGCCGCGGCCGCCAGTTCCTCGCGCACTTCCGGCGGTGAGAGCACCTCCACGCGGTCGGAGAACAGGAGCAGTTGACGGGCCTCGCGGGCGAAGCCGTACGACAGCCGGGCGGTCACCCACTCGCTCTCTCCGTCGTCGTCGGGGAGTCCGGCCAGCGCCGAGGCCATCAGGCGCAGGAACATGTCGAGGCGGTCCCGCCGTACCCGTACGGTGACGTCGAGGCCACCGGGGCGCTGCTCGACCTGGCGGCGCAACACCTCCCAGACGGCGGCGAGTTCGACGCCCGGCCGCCGCTTCACCGGGTCGTCCAGCAGCATGGCCGACCGCACCCGGTCGGCGCGGAAGAGCTGTGGTCGCGCACGCCGGTCGGCGACCAGATACCAGACGCCCGCCTTGGAGACGAGGCCGTACGGATCGACGGTGTACGTGTGCGGTGCGGTGTCCCCGCTGTGGCGGTAGCGCAACCGCAGGCGGCGGTCGGCGAACACCGCGTCCTGGAGGGTGTCGAGGTCGACGGCGGGCTGCGGTCCGCCCTTCCAGCGGGTCGCGTCGACGAGGATGCGGCGGCTGGTGGCCTCGGCGGCGGGCCGGTGCGGCGCGGGCAGCGCCGCCATCACCTTGCGCAGGGCGGAGCCGAGGGCGGCGTCCAGACCGAGGGCGGCGTGCGCGCCCTGCGCGGCCAGGATGAACAGGGCGCGGGACTCGTCGGCGGTCAGTCCCGTGACGTCCGTACGGAAACCGGCGAGCAGTTCGATGCCGCCGTGCCGTCCACGCTCCGCGTACACCGGGACGCCGGAGGCCGACAGGGCCTCGATGTCGCGATAGACGGTGCGCACCGACACCTCGAGACGCTCGGCGAGTTCGCGTGCGGGGACGCGGCCGCGGGTCTGGAGCAGCAGGAGGATCGAGAGCAGACGGTCGGACTTCACGCGACCAGAATCGCGGCGATTCGGGGGCCGCCGCAAATGTTGACGGATACTGTCAAGTTATAAGGGCATCCTCATGGCAGCCACCGACCGAGAGGACCACGATGAACATCGACCCCCGCCCCGTGTACGCCCGCGCCGCCGAGCAGGTCGCCGCGCTGGTCAAGACCGTACGTCCGGAGCAACTCGGCCGGGCCACGCCGTGCACCGAGTACGACGTACGGACGCTGCTGTCGCACCTCGTCGGCGGCACGCGCCGGATCGCGGCGGTCGGCGCGGGCGGCGACGGACTGGCCGTACGCCCGTTCGTGGACGGTGTCGCGGACGACGGCTGGCCGGCCGTGTACGACGGGGCCAGGACCGAGGTCCAGCGGGCGTGGGCGGACGACGCGCGGCTGGAGGCGCCGGTGCGCGTTCCGTGGGGGGAGACGCCGGGGCGCAACGCGCTGTCCGGGTACGTGATGGAGACGGTGACCCATACGTGGGACCTGTCCGAGGCCCTCGGTCGTCCCCTCGAACTCGACCCGGACCTCGCGGAGTTCGCGCTCGCCGTGGCACGGGTCGTCCTGCCGGACGCGGAACGCGGGAATGACCTGCCCTTCGACTCGGCGTTGCCCGCCGCCGAAGAGGCGGACGCGTATGCGAGGCTGGCGGCATGGCTTGGCCGACGGCCGCTCGGGTCGTAGCCTCCGGGTGCGGCGCGGGGTGTCTTCGCCCCCGCCGCCCCTATCGTACGGCGTGGACCGCTCGAAGATCATGCAGCGCGGACTCGCAGGCTGCCTCCCACGGAGGCGCGAGTTCTTCGAGCAACTCGCCGTGATGTACGCGAACGGCGTCGACCCGTCACGCGTGCCGCACTTCCATGTCGTACGTCTGGCCGAGCCCGAGGCCACTCCTCTTGAGAAACGTCTGACCACCGCGCTCGGCCTTCCTGCGGGGAAGCCTCTCGCGGACGTCCTCGGCGCTCACATCAGGCGGACACTGGCCGAGCGTGGGCAGCTTGAGCTGGAGCAGCGGCTGCCTGCCGTGTTCGGACACGCGTTCCTCACCGACCGGGCCGTGTTCTCCCTTCTCGACCTGCACCGGCAGTTGGGGGCAAACGCCTTCATCGAGGGACGGCTCGATCTCGACGCGTGTGTCCTCGCTTCCGTGCTGCGTCCCGCCGGGCCCGATCTCGTCGCCTTCGTGCACACGGCTTACCAGGAACTGCTTGCTGCCAGGTTTCTGGCCGATCCGGCGAACCGGGACGTGGCAGCGGGCTTCCCCGGCGGCGCATTCCTCACCGAGCAGGTGCGCGCATTCCTTGCCGGAATGCCCGGTAGTCCGGCGAGCGACGACTGTGTGCTGCCCGCCGGGGCGTACCTGGTCGGTCCGGCCGAACGGCTGCTGATCCGCCGCGTCGAGCGTCCCGTACGCTTCGACCGCCATGCCGTGACCGTGGCGCGCTATCGCCGCTTCCTCGATGCCCTCGACGCGGACGGCACCTCGCGGTGGGACCACCCCGACCAGCCTTCCGGCATCACGCACCGGCCCTGGATCGACCGGCTGCGGCTGCCCGACTACTACGAGAATCCGCGCTACGACTCCCACCCGGCGATCTGCGTCAACTGGTGGAGCGCGTACGCCTTCGCCGCGTTCGAAGGCAAACGTCTGCCGTCCTCTCTCGAATGGGAGGCCGCCGCACGTGGCACTGACGGACGGCTTTTCCCCTGGGGCGACACGCCCGACAGCGCCCGTGTCAACTGCGCCGACACGTGGGTCGGTCGGCCTGTCATGACGTATCAGGCCTGGTACCGGGACTTCGCGGGAGACGCCGTTCGCCGGGCCGGGGTGACCTCCGTGCATGAACGGCAGGGCAACCGCTCCCCCTTCGGCATCCTCGACATGGTGGGCAACTGCTGGGAATGGACCTCCACCAGTCTGGACGACACCGGCGAGGCCGTCATCTGCGGTGGCAGCTACGACAACCCCATGCGCGCGGTGCAGACCAGCACCAAGGGCATCTACCGGAAGCGCGGCGGAAGCAATGCGGTCGGCTTCCGGTGTGTGCAGGACATCGACACGTCCGGGACAGAGGAGACGACAGCATGAGCGGCGGCGGGCCGCGACACGGAACCATCGTCGACCGGCGCGCGAGTGGCGGAGGCGTGAGCGGTGCACTCGGTTCCTACATCGTTCGGGACGACGAGGACGAGCGGTACTACAGCTTCGATTATCGGCAGATCGTGACCGAGGGATTCCGGACCATCCGCACGGGCGAACGCGTCCGCTTTCATGTCAGCGCCGAAAGCCCCGACCGGGCAGAGTTCGTCATCCGCCTCAACCAGCCCGACCCGGCCGAGTACTACCGGTGACCGGCAACCGAGTTCCGGTGCTCGATGACGTCACAGGGGCACGCCAGGAGCTGACAGTCGTCCTGCCCGTGCGGCTGCTACGCGTTCCCGGCTGGCCCGAAGGGCCCTTCCCGTTCGAGCTGGGCAGTCGCCGCACCGACGCCCAGACCCGGTCCACCTACTTCGCCCCGGCCTCCGCCCGCGCTCTCTACGGGGCACCTGGACGGCCGCGTCGCTGGCATCTGCCGCTGGACGACAAGCACGACGGACTGCACCTGCTCGGCATGGAGCTTCTCCGCGCGGCCACCGCTCGCAATCCTGAACATGCGCTCGCCGTTTTGCACTTCACCGTGGAGAGACCGCTGCTGCCCGTACTGCGGGCCCTGGCCGGGCGGCGGCCCGCCAACGCCGAGGAACCACTCATCGGACCTTTCGACCCGGCCCAGCTTCTCGCCGGCATCGCCGATGTCCGCGACCCCGACGCGCCGTTCGCCATCGCCCGTCCTTACACCATCGCCTTCATGACGCCTACGGCGCAGCACTCCCCCGCCCTCCGCACCGGGCTCGAAGGGGCACTGCCCTCCACTGCCGAGCGCTGGCTGTGGCAACTGGCGTCCCGCTCCACACCGGAGGACTTCCCGCTGCCACCGGAGACCGTCCACGAACAACTCAAGGACACCGTGCGGATCTCGGCGGACTGGAGCGCCCTGGTGCTGCGTCAAGGTGCTGCCTTCCTCGGTCACCGCGCCGACACGGGTGCGGGCGACTTCTTCGAATTCGGCGCCCTGCACTCCCGTACCGTCTATCTCGACGCCCTGCTCCTCGGCTCGCTCCAGCGCGATCACATCGACGAGCTCACGGACGAACTCTCCGATGTGTTCAACTCCGAGCGGCTGGCCCGCCGCGTCGCCGCGCTGGAGAGGAACATCGCCGTCTTTCGCAGCACCTACTGGCGACAGCACCTCACCGCACACGGCGCGGCCAACGATCTACTGCTCGCCTTCCAGAACCAGCACCGGCTGCCCGCACGTTTCGACGAGATCCTCGCCGAAGCAGCTGACTACAGCAGGCTCGTGCAGACGCAGGAAAGCCAGCAGATCAGCGGCGCCCTGGGCGTCCTCACCATTCTCGGCCTGCCACTCGGCACAGCCCTCGGCATCCTGCAAGTTCTCGACGACCACTCCGTGGCACACCTGATCATCTCGCTCGCACTGTCGGTCGCCGCCACAGCGGCAGTACTGACGACGCGGTACGGGCGCCTGGTCCTGTCATCGCTGAGGGGCGGGGACGGCGAGGCTTAGCCTCGGGCGTGCTCAGCCCTGAGCCGCCCCTGCATACCGCACGAAAGCGGTCCAATCCGAGGGGTGGAAGGCGAGTTGGCTGCGGGCGGGGGCCTTCGAGTCGCGGACGTGGACGGTGCCGGGCTCGACGGCGACTTCAAGGCACGCGCCGCCTTCGTTGCCGCTGTAGCTGCTCTTGAACCAGGCGAGGCGCGCGGGTTCCGCAGTACTCATAGCTCTCCCAGCATCTCTTCGATCAAGGCAAGGGACTCCTGCATGGTAAGCGCCTGCGCCCTGATGCTGCCGTACTGTGCGGCCAGGATACGGACGTCCTCGGGGTCCGTAACGAGTCGGCTGGAATTCTGCGCCTCGGTGTATCCCAGCTGGGGTCTCCCCTTCGGCGTCAGCAGAATGAAGGAGCCGCCCATGCCTGCATGCTCGGTACGGTCGGTCGGCATCACTTGCAGTTCCACGTTACGCAGCCTGCCGAGCTGAAGCAGATGCTCCAACTGTTCCTTGTGGACTTCTCGCCCTCCAAGCGGACGGCGCAGCACCGACTCCTCGATGACCGCAGTGATCATCGGAGCAGGCCAGTGCCTGAGGATCTCCTGCCGCGCCAGACGAGAGGTCACCCTTTGTTCGATGGTCTCCTCGTCCAGCAGCGGTTTGCGCATCTCGTACAGAGCCCGGATCCGCCGTTCGGGCTGGAACAGCCCTGGAATGTCGTGGCAGTTGTAGTCGTTGATCTCAATCGCACTCGCTTCCAGCCGCGCATAGTCCCTGAACCAGGCCGGATGCCGAACCCTCGCCTTGGCCTTGGCCTTCTCCACGTCCTCGATCGTCGCTTTCAACAGTCCGCCGGCGTCGAGCAGTTCATCCGCCGCCTCCAGGAACTCCCGTTGCGGTGTCCGTCTCCCCCGCTCCAGTGACGAGATCAGATCCTCGCTGTACCCGAGCCGGTCCCCCAGCTCCTTCTGCGTGAGCCCGGCGCGCTCCCGAAGCAGCTTGACCTGCTTGCCGATCGCGCGGTTCAGGTCGCTGGCCTGCTCCCCCTCGTCGTACGTCTCCTGCGGCCCCGTCATCGCCATGCCGACTCCCGCCCTGCTGTCCCGCACGCCCGACCAGGTCACGGCCGACGCCCCGTACGGGACACCGTCCGTGCCGGTACACACACCCTCCGTACCGAAGGATTTCCTGGTCAGGGTAGAGCGAGCCAGCCACGCTCAGTGACATGAAGTCAGAAATCTCCACCCAGCAGTTCACGCAGCACTTCAACCAGCACTTCACGCAGCTTCTCAGCGCCACGCCTCGCGGCGCCCGCCTCGCCCGGCTGCTGGCTGTACAACAGCTCGACGAGTGGGGCTGGCCACCCAGCTGCACGGTGAGCGAGTCCGCGGCGCTGATCGTCGCCGAGTTGGCCGCGAACGCGGTCACGCACGGGCGCGTGCAGGGTCGCGGGTTCCGGCTCACGCTCACTGTCGAGGCCTCGGACACGCTTCGCGTCGAGGTGGTCGACCCACGGGGCGACCGTCGGCCCCTGGCCCGTCGCACACCGAGTCCCACCGACGAGACGGGCCGCGGGCTGCTCCTCGTCGACGCGCTGGCCGCCCGGTGGGACAGCGAGCCATGGCCGCCGTCCGGCAAGGCCGTGTGGGCGTTGCTTGCTCTTCCGTGTCCGGTGACCCCCGCTTCCCCCGCGTGCGGGTCAGGTCAGCCTGACCCGCGCCAGTTGGCGGGACTGCGCGACCAGTCGGTCGGTGCTGTCCCAGATCTCGGCGTCCTCCTCCAGGAAGCCGCCGGCCAGGTTGCACGTGGTGATCGACACCCGTAGGGGGCCCGGTGCCGGGCGGGAACGGACGTGCACGGTCAGTTCGACCGTCGGTACCCAGCCGGAGATGCCCAGCTCGAAGGCGGTGGGCGGCAGCGCGTCCACCGCGAGGAGCAGCGAGAGCGGGTCCGCGTCGCGGCCGTCGGCGAGCCCGAACCAGGCCCTCATCTCGCCCTTCCCGGACGGCGCTCCGAGCGCCCAGCCCAGCGTGGTCGGGTCGAGCTTGAGCATCAGACGGTCGACGATGGCCGAGCTGCCGGGGGTCGGCGCGGGGCCGCCCGACGGTAGTCGGACATCTGATGCGGCCTCCGGGCCGAAGCACTGGTCCAGCGGCGGAAAGGCGGGCGGCCGCGCGCTCGTACGGACGTCGTCGGGCAGGGAGTCCAGGTCGCCGTACGAGGCGAGGACGCGGATCCGTTCGACCTCGCGGCCCTCCTCGTCGTGCTGGAAGAGGGACGCCTGGCCGGTGGAGAGCGTGCGGCCGGTGCGGATGACGTCCGTGCGGATCACGGCCGGGCCCGGCTGCGACGCCGTAAGGTAGTGCGCCGAGATCGTGAACGGGTCGGAGTGAGGAAGGGCGTCCGCGAGGGCGCGGCCCAGGACGGCCAGCAGATAGCCGCCGTTGACGGCGCCGATGACCGTCCAGCCGGCGGAGAGGTCGATGTCGTAGACGCCTGGATCGCGGCGGGTGACCGCGGTGTCGCGGTCGAACTCGCTGTCGCCGATCGTGGCCCGTGTGTCCGTTGCGGTGGCTGCTTCTGGCATACCCTGAACGGTACAACAGGGAATTACTGAGCGGTAGCTTTTGCTGTTTCGCCGCCTCGTGACGATCGGCCCCGCACCACCAAGCCCGCCCGTCGCAATTCACCCCGGCCGAGGTGAGGTTTTTGCAATTTCTCGGTAAGTGTCCGCACTCGTCCGTGACCGAAGGCCCCCGGATCCCCTCTCAGTAGACGTACAACTCGATCCGCCCGTTCACAGGAAGAGCCGCACAGCCGATGAGCCTGACTGGGACGCCGTTCCTCATCACGTCGATCGTCCTTGTGGCGATCGCCCTCATGCTGCCTCTGTTCCTGTGGTCTCGGATCCCCGGCCCACGGGTCCTGCGCCACGCGGCCCGCATGTTCATGCTGCTGTTCGCCCAGGTCACGGCGGTCACCCTGGTCTTCGTCCTGGTGAACAACGCCAACAGCCTGTACGACAACTGGTCCGATCTGCTCGGCACCGGCAACCATGTGCAGCAGGCCGCCGACCTCGGCAAGGACGGCACCGGCGGGATCCAGGTCAAGGCCCTGCCGAAGATCCACCAGACGTTCACGCAGGCCGACGGGCCGGGCATGCACGCGGCCGGCGGGGTCCTCGTCACCCAACTCCAGGGCCAGGTGTCGGGTGTCGACGCCGAGGTCTACGTCTGGCTGCCGCCCCAATACAACGAACCCGCCTACAAAAACAAGAAGTTTCCCGTCGTGGAGCTGCTGTCGGGCTATCCGGGCTCCGCGAAGGCCTGGTTCGGATCGCTGCAGGTGCACGAGCAGCTGCTGCCGCTGATGCGCAGCGGAAAGGTCGCGCCGTTCATCCTGGTGTCACCGCGCACCAACCTCATCGCCAAGGTCGACACGGGCTGCGCCAACGTCCCGGGCGCGGTGAACGCCGACACCTGGCTCAGCATCGACGTGCCCATGATGGTGATGGACAACTTCCGCGCCCAGTCCGCGCCGAACGGCTGGGCGGCCGCCGGCTACTCGGCGGGAGCGCACTGCGCGGCGAAGCTCGCGGTCGCGCACCCCGACCGCTACCGGGCCGCGATCAGCCTGTCCGGCTACAACGACCCGATCGGCGAGCGCAACTCGCTCGCCGCGCGCACCGTCCAGCTGCGCCGGGCGAACAACCCGTACTTCCTGCTCAAGGGCTACCGCGTCCCGCCGCGTATCTCCCTCTACCTCTCCGGCCAGCTCGGTGACGGCTACGAGGCGGCCGCCGCGCTGCAGTCGATCGCGAAGCCGCCGACGGTGGTACGCACGGTGCTGATCCCGCGCAGCGCCGGCGGCCACAGCATGGCCCTGTGGCGGCCGCAGATCCCGTACGTCTTCACCTGGCTGACCCAGCAGATGACCGGCAAGGCCACCACGGGGGCCACTCCTCGGCAACCGTGGAGCACCAGCTCCAAGCACACGGCGCTCGCCAGTGGAACCTCATCGCCGTCAGGCGTAGTACGACGGCGATGACGACCGCGAGCCCCGACTTGTCATGCGTTACCTGGTGATCGAGTCCTGACGACCTGTCCGACGTACGGGGCGGTACGGGGCGGTACGGGGCCCACCGTCCCTTCGGGTCGCCGGAGACTCGCCGGAGACTCAGTATCCGCCCGGCGCCGGCGGATAGCCGTAACCGCCCGTCGCGGGCGCCTGGGCCGGGGCCGCGTGGGCCTCTCGGTCGTAGAACGGGCGGGCGTTGGCGCGCAGCCACATCGCCACCGGGTCGTACTCGTCGGACATCGCGACGGTCGACACGGGCAGCCCCTCGGGGACGGCGACGATGGACTGGTGCATCATCGCGCGCACCGAGTCGACAGACGGCGGCGAGGTGTCGTACACATCCAGCCCGATCGCCAGGTAGGGCGCACCCACGGCAGGTTGTACCCAGGCGCGGCGCAGCGAGCGCACGGCGAACGTGCGGTGCGCGTTCTGTGTGAGGAGGGCGTAGAACTGCGGGATCTCGATGGCCGGTTCGGAGAGCCTGAGCGGTCCCGCCGGCTGGCGCTCCAGACCGGTGGCGATACGGCGAAGGTCCAGCCAGGGGACGCCGACGCCGCCGCCCGGCGCGTGCGGGTTGAGCCACAGGCCGTAGTGGTCCGGGTAGAGGGTGCGGGCCGCGTCCAGGCAGTCGACGACCTCGTAGGAACGGTTCCAGCCGCTGGCCGAGAGTTCCTGGGCGGAGGTCACGCACGGCGCGTAGCCGTAGCCGTCCACCTCCATGTTTCCGTACTGGGCGTCGGGCGAGCCGGCCTGGCCGTGCCACAGCAGCATCCAGATCTGGCCGGACGACGGGGTCGCAAGGGCGCGAAGGAGCGCCTCGTAGGCGTCGTAACGGCCGGGGGTCACCTGGCGCAGCATGTGCTCGACGTGCCCGGCCGCGGCCGTGCCGCTCGCGCTCACCTTTTACCGCCCTCCGTACAACACCTCGACCGAGTTATGAAACCAGCTTATGTGGCTCCACCGACAGCGGGCTGCGGTGTGGCTCCGCCTACAGCCGTGCGCCCAGGAGTTCGGGGCGCATACCGCCGTCCGGCGGGTGCGGGTCCGTTCGTGGCAGGTCGCGCCCACGCGGCGAAGCCGCGTATTGCTCCAGCCCCGCGCCCCTTTCGGGGCGCTCCTCAATAACCCTGCTGGTAGAAGGGCCGTACCTTCTCGCGCATCCAGGCGCCCACCGGGTCCTGGGCCACGTCCAGGAGTACCAGGTTCACCGGCCACTTCACCGCGGTCCTGCCCAGGGCGCGGCCCAGCGCGTCCATCGGGACGGTGCGTAGGTCGCCCTCCCACTGGGACAACTCCACGCCTATGAACATGACGGGGTCGGCCGTTTCGACGGCGGCCAGGCAGCGGCGCGCTGTGAGTACCACTCCGGTCGCCGCGAACTCGGCCGACGCGGCGGCGAGGAAGTCCACCGGGTCGTCCTGCCAGTCGGG
>CBFHCJ010000087.1:0-14885 GCA_965654005.1 uncultured Streptomyces sp.
TCACCGTGGGCGAGGTCGTCGAGGCGGTCCGCGGACTGCTGGATCAGGACCGGCCGCTGAGCCGGACCGGGGATGCGCCGTCCCCGGTCCCGGAGCGCTGACGACGGGACCGGGGTGCGCGGTCGGAAGGCGGTGAGCGTGGTCAGGGGCCGCAAGGCCGACATGCTCAACCGTGCCGAAGCGTCGCGGTCGACGAACGGTGACCGTGGGCCCGCCTCCGGAGGGGTTCACGCGGCCGTGCTGAGCGCCGGTCGGCCCGGCGCACCGCGTTCCTCCGTCCGCAGGACCACCGGCGCCGTGGTGCGGCGCTCGCGGAGGAGGAAACCCGCCCCGATCGCACCGGCGATGACCAGCCCACCGGTCACGAGAGCACCCCGAGCTCCGGCCAACTGCATCACAAGGCCCAGCGCGGGCGGGCCGCCCAGACCCCAGACCGTGCTGATGGTGCTCCAGACGCCGAGTACTCGGCCGCGCATATGGGCGGGTGGATCGGTCTGCAGGACGGTCGTCCCGGCCGTGTCGGAGACGGACTCCACCACGGCCATGGGCAGGACGAGCACCAGCAGGACGGTGAGAGACGGCGAGAGACCCGCCACCATCTGCAGGAGGCCGCCCGAGGCGGCCAGGGTGCCCACCAGGCGTACGGAGGCCCGACGCAGCCTGGCACCGAGGATCGCGCCGAGGATGCCTCCCACGGCGAGGACGGTGGAGACAGTGCCGAACGCCCCGGCGCCGCCCGCGAGCGGGCCGGTCACCAGCACGGCCAGAGTGAGGCCGTAGTTCCGCCCGAAGACCGCGCTGATCCCGGTGACCCCCGCGAGCGCGACCAGCCGGGGACGGCGTACGAAGAAGGCCAGGCCCTGCCGCACGGTCATGTCCTGACCGGCGGGCCGGGTGCCACGCCGGGCCGGTACGGCGGGTGCGCCGCTCGCCGCCCGCCGTACCGCGCCGTGGACCGGGCGCAGGAAGGGGATGACCGAGGCGACGAAGAGGAAGGAGACACCGTTGGCGGCGTACGCGGCGGCCGTGCCGAAGAAGCCGACCGTCACACCGGCGAGCGCGGTACCGGCCAGCCGGCCCGCGCTGTGCACCAGCGAGCCCACGCCGATGGCGGAGGGCACGTCCTCGGTGGGGACGAGGTCGTTGCCCAGCAGGGCGCACGCGGGTGCGTCGACCGTGGCGACGAGACCGGTGACGGCGGCCAGCACCATCAGTACGGTCAGGTCGAGTCGACCGAGCGCGACCAGGACGGCCGTCGTGAAGGCCACGGCGCCCAGCAGCGCCTGACTGACGGCGGCGGTCAGCTTGCGGGGCCAGCGGTCGACGGCGGCGCCGCCCAAGAGACTCACGAGCAGGGCCGGGGCGGCCTGCACGGAGATCGACAGTCCGGTGGCGGCGGCGGACCCGGTGATCTTCAGAACCAGCAGATTCTGCACCGTGAGCTGCATCCAGGTGCCGGCGTTCGACACAAAGTTCGCCAGGGACCACCAGCGCATGCTGCGGTATCCGAGGGATCGCCACGGCGAGGTGGACTCGGCCGCCGGGGGTACGGAAGCGGACTCCGGCGCACCAGGAGCCGGCACGGAAGCATGAGGGGCCGAGGAAGCGGCAGGGGAAGAAGGCACAGTGGTACTCGGAGACGAGCCCCGGGGGACTCACGCGGAGGAATCGGCGGGAGCTCGGAACACCGGCTGCGCTGCGCGGTCGCTCCACCGGACTGGCGGTGTGCCGTGCTGCCTGGGGATCTCTTCGCGTTCCCGGGAGTACGGCGTCGCCCATCGTGGCAGACAGGACTGCCGAGTGGTCTCCGGAAGCCCACGGCCCAGGTGCCGTACACACATCAAGTCCCCGAGATGCTCGGGGACTTGAGGCTTCCTGTGTACTTACTCACAGCGTCCGGGGCCGACCACCCCGTGTGGCGCGTGTCACGCCGCCCGAAACACTTCCTGCGCCTGCTGAAGGCGTAGATCCTCCAGGGTCCGCAGCTGTCTGCGGGCCCGTTCGATCAGCTCGTCGAGCCCTTGCCGGTCGAGGCGTACGTCGTCGTCCGCGAGGCGCCGGAGCGTCAGCCATCCGGCGGCCTTGCCCTCGACGCCGAGCCGCAGGAACTCGAGTTCGAGCACCGTGCTGAGGGGAGAGCGGCCGACGAGCCGGCCATTGGTCTTCAGGCGCCCGGCCCTCTCCAACGCCCACCCGCCAGCGACCTTGTAACGGCGCGACGCAACACCGAGCCGCCTCATGATGCCGAGCAGGCTCCGCCGGTCCTCGGCGATCTCGGCGGCGATCGGTTCCAACGCCTTGCCGAGCGCCGAGCCGTGCAGCGCACGGACCATGTGCTGAGCACGCCCGGTGCCGATGGTCGCCCCCGCCAGATGGTCATTGAGGTAGATGCCGAGCAGATCCATTCTGAGTCGGCCGGCCTGCCGCGCAGGGGTTCCGGACTGTGTCGTCATGGGTCGTCGTCCCCTTTCCCGGCGTCCTGTCCACCGATGGCGGCGAGATCGCCCGAGTACCCGCGCACCTCGCGCCCATCCCCTGTCCGATGACAAACCGCGCGTGTCGCATGGCGCGTACGACGGCCCGTGCCGCGAAGCTGGGCCGGGGGTGACGCACGCAGCCGGGCCTGAGAGAGGACGTGTTCGATGGAACCGGTCACCGTGGTGCCGCGAGCACTGACCGCCGCGGTCGTCACCCAGGGGAACCTCGACGCGGCTCGCGCCCAGATGGGCTTCTCCCTCGCCTGGCACATCGTGCTGGCCTGCCTCGGCGTCGGCCTTCCCCTCCTGACCATGATCGCGGAGTGGCGGGGCCACCGTACCGGGGACCCCTTGTACCGCCTCCTGGCCCGCCGCTGGGCCCGGGCCATGGGGGTGCTCTTCGCCGTCGGCGCGGTGTCCGGCACCATCCTCAGCTTTGAGCTGGGCCTGCTGTGGCCCGGTCTGATGGGGACCTACGGTCAGGTCATCGGCCTGCCGTTCGCCATGGAAGGCATCGCCTTCTTCATCGAGGCGATCTTCCTGGGCATCTACCTGTACGCCTGGGACCGGCTGCCGCCCCGCGTCCACCTCCTCACAGGTGTGCCCATCGTCATCGCCGGAATCGCCTCGGCCTTCTTCGTCGTGTGCGCCAACGCCTGGATGAACCAGCCGCGGGGCTTCACCCTGCGCGACGGCAAGGTCGTGCACGTGGACCCGTGGGCGGCGATGTTCAACCCGGCGACACCGCCGCAGACGACGCACATGATCCTGGCCGCCCTCATGGTGGCGGCCTTTCTCACCTGCAGCGTCTACGCGGTGGCACTGCTGCGCGGTCGCCGGGACCGCTACCACCGCGTGGGTTTCACCCTTCCCCTGGCCCTGGGCGCGCTCGTCACCCCGGCCCAGCTGGTCGTCGGGGACTGGGCCGCACGGTTCGTGGCCCACTACCAGCCGGTCAAGCTCGCCGCGATGGAGGGCGTGTACCACACGGGTGACCACGTTCCCCTGACCATCGGTGGCATCGCGGGCCAGGACGGGCTGCGGTACGGGGTCGAGATCCCGGACGGTCTCTCGCTCCTGGTCGGCTTCAGCCCGGACACGGTGATCAAGGGGCTGGATCAGGTACCGCGCGACCTGTGGCCCCCGGTCACCGGGGTGCACCTGGCCTTCGATCTCATGGTGGGCTGCGGTCTGTTCCTGCTCGCGGTGGGCGTGTGGCTGCTGCTGCTCGGGCTGCGCCACAGGCGCCGTCCCGCGCCCTGGCCGGAGGGGAGCCGCCCGCTCCGCGTCTTCCTCCTGCTCGGGGCCCTCACCGGACCGGCGGCGGTCGTCGCGCTCGAGTGCGGCTGGACGGTGACCGAGGAGGGGCGTCAGCCATGGGTCGTGTGGGGCCTGCTGCGGGTCGACGACGCCGTGAACGTCGCGCCCGGTCTGATGGCCGGGCTGTGGCTGGTGGTGGCCGTCTATGTGCTGATGACCGCGGGAACGGTCTATGTACTCCGCCGTCTGACCCGCGACCGTCCCGTCCCCATCGCTCCCCAGGAGCACGACGTCCGGGAGTACCCCGTTGTCTGACCGCTCGCCCACCCTGTGTCTCCCCACGACAGGAGGCTGCTGATGCTCGCCGACGCGGCGCTGGCCGTGATGTGGGTCGGTCTGACCTGCTACGCCCTCTTCGGCGGAGCCGACTTCGGGGCCGGGTTGTGGGATCTCCTCGCCGGAGGCAGCAGGCGCGGCAGGTCCCCACGCGCGCTCATCGAGCACAGCATCGGGCCGGTCTGGGAGGCCAACCACGTGTGGCTGATCTTCGTCGTGGTGATGCTGTGGACGGGGTTCTCCCCCGTGTTCGCCGCAGTGATGTCCACCCTGTACATCCCGCTGACCCTCACCGCCCTCGGCATCATCGCCCGCGGGGCCGCGTTCGCCTTCCGCAAGGCCAGCAGCGAGGTGTGGCAGCAACGTCTGTTCGGCGGCTTCTTCGCCCTCTCCTCCGTCGTCACGCCCTACTTCCTCGGCTCGGTCGCCGGCGCCGTCGCCTCCGGGCGCGTGCCTCCCGGCCTCGCCGCGGGAGACCTGGTCATCAGCTGGCTCAATCCGACTTCGGCGCTCGGCGGCGTGCTGGCCGTCCTCACCTGCGCCTTCCTGGCGGCCGTCTATCTGAGCGGTGACGCCGCCCGGGCCGGTGCTCCTGACCTGGTGTCCTACTTCCGGCACAGGGCCCTGACCGCCGGAGCGGTGACCGGCGTCGTGGCGCTGGCCGGAATCGCCGTCCTCCACTCGGACGCCCCGTCCCTCTTCCATGGGCTCACGCACCGGGCGCTCCCCCTGGTCGTGGTCTCCGCCCTACTGGGCGCGGTCAGTCTGGTGCTGCTCGTGCGCGCGCACCTGACCTTCGTGCGGATCACGGCGGCCACGGCCGTCGCCGCGCTCCTGTGGAGCTGGGGTGTCGCCCAGTACCCCGCGATGCTGCCCCCGTCGGTCACCGTCGCCGGCAGCGCCTCCCAGTCCTCCGTACTCACTGCCTCCCTCGCGGCCCTGGCGGTCGGTGCGGTGCTGCTCGTGCCGTCGCTGTTCTGGCTGTACGCGCTCTTCCAGCGCCGCCCCGCACCCGCGTATCCGGGGGAAGGGGCCCGTTAGCCGCGCGTCGCCCGGGGCACCCGTGCGGGGCGGTGCGGAACGAGACCGGGGCGCCGCGGTCCGCTCGTACGGCGCCGGTTGCGACGTGGTGAGATCACCCCATACGACTGTCCGCGCGCCCCGCCGACCAGCCCGGCCCGTGCGGCTCGTTCAGTGCCGAGACCAGTTCCACGGCGCTGTCCCCGCGCGGTTCCTCCAGGAACTCGTGGCGTATCTGCCGTGCCGCGACCCGGCCTGAGGTCAGGCACCACTGCCACCAGTGGTCCAGCCGCCGGTCGCCGAGGCGGTCCACGGGCACCAGGGCGGGCCAGCCGCAGGCGTCGGCCTGAGCGGTCAGCTTGGCGCCGCCGGCGACGGGGTCCACGGCCAGTGCCGGTACCCCCTCGCGCAGCGCGAGCACCAGTCCGTGCAGCCGGTCGGTGACGACCAGGTCCATCCGTGCCAGCACGGACTCGAACTGCGCGGGCGTGGCGCACAGCCGCCAGTCGTGGCTGTCGAGCCGGGTCTCCAGCTCGACGCGCGCGCAGTCCTTGTCCGCCAGCCAGCGCGTCACCGTCGCAGCGGTTTCGCCGTGCAGTCGCCGCTCCCCGTACTCGTGCCGGCCATGCGTGAGGATCACCCCCACGACCGGTGTCATCGGCGCGGCGGGAGCGCGGGCGGCGAGGTCCGGCACCGGGTCCGCGGCGGGCGCGTCCCTCGGCAGCACCCGGTCGAACCCGGTGACTGCCGGGTCCTCGGGGTCGAGCACGGAGGTCCCGACGGCGATCCGCACGCAGTGCGCGAAGCGTCGGTGCAGCTCCTCCACCCGGGGCCCGTGCAGCGGCCCGCACACGAAGACGAGATGCGAGTACGCGGTGGGCTGGATGTCGTCCAGGTGCAGCGCCGACGGCCTGAACCCGGCGCTCCATGCCACGTCGTAGTCGATCGCCTCCCGGCGCAGTACGTCCTCGACCCGCCGCAGGGCCAGTACGTCGCCCGCGGTGGCCTCACCGTCCAGGAAGCTGAACCACCCGGCCAGCAGAATCCTCGCGCACACAACGAGCTACGGGTTCCCCATGATTCGCTGCTCACTCGCCCCAGCCGTGTTCCTGCGCAACGTACGGTGGGGACCGCGACCACGGAGGAATACGACGAGGTGCCGACCATGCTCCATG
The DNA here is from genome assembly GCA_965654005.1 of uncultured Streptomyces sp. Taxonomy (GTDB): domain Bacteria; phylum Actinomycetota; class Actinomycetes; order Streptomycetales; family Streptomycetaceae; genus Streptomyces. Next base: position 6,269 of record CBFHCJ010000087.1, read on the forward strand.
GCGAAGGACCGGCTGCCGCGGCGGCCAGGCTCACCGGGGTCCCGGTGACCCGTGAGCGTCCGGTGTCCGGGGCGCTCACCGAAGCCACCCTCGACGGAGGGAAGGTGGTGATGGTCAAGCGCGGCGACGCCCCCGCCGGCGTCCGGGCCGAGGCGGCGGGGCTGCGCTGGCTGGCGGACGCCGGTACGGTCGGCGTCCCTGTCGTGCACGGCCATGACCGGCACTGGCTCGTCACCGACCGGGTCCTGTCCGGCCGTCCGAGCGCCCGGGCCGCTGCCCGCTTCGGCCGCGCACTGGCCGCCCTGCACGCCGCCGGCGTGTCCGCGTTCGGCGCGCCGCCACCCGGCGGCCCCGAGGAGGCGTACATCGGGCTCGCCCCCATGCGCAACGTCTGCGCCACCGACTGGCCGACCTGGTACGCCGAGCACCGGGTGCTGCCCTACCTGCGCCGCGCGGTCGACGACGGCACCCTGCGCCCCACCGAGGCGGCCGTGGTCGAACGCGTCTGCGAGCGGCTGCCCCGGCTGGCCGGCCCCGGCGAGCCGCCCGCCCGGCTCCACGGCGACCTGTGGAACGGCAACGTCCTGTGGGGCGTCGACGGACTCGTGTGGCTCATCGACCCCGCCGCGCACGGCGGGCACCGGGAGACCGACCTGGCGATGCTCCAGCTGTTCGGCTGCCCGTATCTGGACCAGGTGCTGGACGCCTACCAGGAGGCGTCGCCGCTCGCCGAAGGCTGGAGGGATCGCGTGGGACTGCACCAGCTCTTTCCCCTGCTGGTGCACGCGGTGCTGTTCGGCCGCGGTTACGCCGAGCAGGCGCTCGCGGTGGCCGAAGCGGCCGGAGCGATGTGACACAGCGCCGGCGAGGCGTACCGCACCAGGGGATGCCCCTCCTGTCCCCCGGCCGGCCCGCGTGTACGGTCACCTGGTCACCGCACCGGAAGGAGCCGCCATGTCCGGCGCCGCCGTACCGTTCGAGCTGCTGCCCGGGGCCGACGACTCGCCCGTGGTTCTCCATGTGCCGCACTCCGCACGGGACATACCAGCGGACGTACGCGCGGACATCCTGCTCGACGACGCGGCCCTCGCCCGCGAACTGGACCACATCACGGACGCGTACACCGCCGAACTCGCCGCTCTCGCCGCGGAGGCCGCCGCGGTCACCCCCTGGAGGTTCGTCAACCGGCTGTCGCGGCTGGTGGTCGACCCCGAGCGGTTTCCCGACGAGCGAGAGGAGATGGTCGCCGTGGGGATGGGCGCGGTGTACACCGGGACCACGGACCGCGGGCCCCTGCGGTCGGCCGACACCGACCCGCAGCCGCTGCTCGCGCGCTACTTCCACCCGTACGCGCAGGGGATGACGGAGGCGGTGGCGGACCGGCTGGCCGCCACCGGGCGTGCCGTCGTCCTCGACGTCCACTCCTACCCGACCGCTCGGCTGCCCTATGAACTGCACGGCGACGGCCCCCGGCCGCCGATCTGCCTGGGCACGGACTCCTTCCACACGCCGCCCGAGCTGGTCGAGCTCGCGCGGAAGACGTTCGCGGGCTTCGACGGTACGGGCGTCGACAGCCCGTTCTCCGGGGCGTACGTGCCACTGGAGTTCTACGGCACGCAGCCAGGGGTCACCGCACTGATGCTGGAGATCCGGCGCGACGCCTACATGACCGAACCGGGCGGAGCGGCGGGCCCCGGGCTCCCCCGCCTCGCGTCGGCGCTGGCGGCCCTCGTCGACGCCGTGTCTGCAACGAGGAGTCCTCCACGCCGCCGCACTTCAGGGTGAGCGTGGATCCCGCGACGCAGCGCAAGGTTCGGCAACGGTCTGTGCACGCCATATGGGTGCCCGGTCCTGTTCGGTCGCCGGGTCGGCGAGATGGCACGACTTTTTGTTATCGGCTGTTGCCCGTGACGTCTCCTGGGTGAAGTCGTCCCCACTGACCCCCACGAGACTCGAGGACCGAAGCACGTGAGAGCACAGATCAGTCGCCGGAGCATGCTGAAGATCGCCGGTACGGCCGCGGGTGCGGCCACCGTCGCCGCCGCAGTCCCCGCGGCCGAAGCGTCGGCGGCGGGCAAGGCCTTCGCGCACCCCGGGCTGCTGCACACCCAGGCCGACCTCGACCGGATGGCTGCCAAGGTGAAGGCGGACGCCGCTCCGTACACGGCGGGTTTCGCCAGGCTGGCCGCCAACCGGCACTCCCAGAGCACCTGGACGGCCCGCCCGGCGGCGACCGTGTACCGGGGATCGGGCACGCCCCAGAACTACGTCACCCTCTACAACGACATCCACGCCGCCTACCAGAACGCCCTGCGCTGGCACGTCACCGGGGAGACCGCGCACGCGGACACCGCCGTCGCGATCCTCAACGCCTGGTCGGCCACGCTCACCAAGCTTGAGGGCACCGCCGACCGGTTCCTCGCGGCCGGCCTGTACGGCTACCAGTTCGCCAACGCCGCCGAACTCGTGCGTGACCACGACGGATTCGAGCTGGCGCGCTTCCAGAAGATGATGCGTGACGTCTTCCTGCCGCTCAGCTCGGACTTCCTCGCCAACCACAACGGCGCCTACGCCAGCAACTACTGGACGAACTGGGACCTGACGGCGATGGCCTGCGTCCTCGCCGTCGGCATCCTCTGCGACGACCGGACCGCATTCAATCAGGCGGTCTCCTACTTCAAGCACGGCGAGGGGATGGGCTCGATCAAGAACGCCATCCCGGTGGTGTATTCCGACGGCCTCGCCGAGTGGGTCGAGGCGGGTCGCGACCAGGGCCACGCCCTGCTGGGTGTCGGCCTGATGGGCACGTTCTGCGAGATGGCCTGGAACCAGGGCATCGACCTGTACGGCTACGACGACAACCGCTTCCTCAAAGGCGCCCAGTACGTGGCCAAGTGGAGCATGGGCGGATCCGTGCCCTTCACGATCTCCACCCGGAGGAAGGGCGCACCAGGCATCTGGTCCGGTAGCGAGACCGCGAGCAAGGCTGCCGGTGTGGATCCGACCATGACGCGTCCGATCTGGGCCATGATCGCCAACCACTACACCAAGCGTCGCGGCCTGAACGCGCCGTATCTCACGCAGATCGCGGCCAAGGCGGCCCCGGAGGGCGGCGGCGGGGACTACGGTCCGAACAGCGGCGGGTACGACCAACTCGGCTTCGGCACGCTGGCGTTCACCCGGGACCGGGCGACCGCGGCCGAGGCGACGGCGTCCCCGACGCCCGCCTCCGGCTCCGCTTCCGGGTCCGGCTCGGGCTCCGGTGCCGCGCCCGCGACGCCGTCGTCCTCGGCGAGTCGGCAGGGCGACCGGGGCGACGACCTGGCGGCCACCGGCTCTTCGGACCTGGCCCTGTGGTCCGGCGCGGCCGGCGTCACCGCCGTCGCGGGCGGTCTGCTCCTGCTGCGCCGCCGCGGGCACGCAAAGCGGAACGACGCCTGATCGCGCGGCGCGGCGGCCGGTGGTGTCCCGGCCGCCGAATCCACGTCCGGGAGGCGCACGTTGGTGACGTTCCGCGGCCGCATGGAGTCTCTCTGTGACAACCCGGTCGGCCCCGGCGGCCTTCGCCGCAGGTGCCATTCGCGCACGTGAGCTCCGGAGCTGACACTCCCGGGATGCGCGCGGCATCATCTCATTGAAAGGTGATGTGAAGGGTGGTGTCCCGCCCTCCTCACAAGCAGCGGGTGCCACCAGTGCGGACCGACTCGCGGAGGAGACATCATGTCGACGTCAGAACCGGAAGCGTCACGTCGTCTGTCCGATGACCGGGCCACGCCGGACGCCCTGCTGCACGCGGCTCCGGCCACGGAGGCCTCACCGGAAGACCTGGTCCTCGCCTCGGGCAAGGACATCACCCCCAAGACCCTCGCATGGGCCGAGCGCAAGCTCGCCTCCGAGGGGCGGGCCGCGCTCGACAAGCTGCTGCCCTAGCCGCGGCGGTCCGGTCCGGTCCGCCGCTCCGGAGACGGGGTGCCCTCCGTGCGGCGGGCGGATCGGTGCGGTACGGTCCGCCCGCCGGGCCGACGACGCGACGCCATGATCAATGCCGGATCGATGATGGGCAATGGAATCGACTGCCTACACGATCGATTCACATGTCTGGTTGTGTCGATACGGCCTTCGCGCGGTGTACCCCCAGCGCCGGACAGGGCATACGGTGGAACAAGCGATCATGACCGACCGCGCCTCCGGCCCCGTGACATGCGCGGACCATACGGGGAGGCGCACCCGACCCACCCGACAGAGTGATCCATGGCAAAGTCCACCACCGCCCCCTCCGGGGTTCCCGACACCCTGTGGCTGGCCCGCGGGCGCCATCTCGGCCCGGGCGCCGAGGACACCGTCCGGCACCGCCTGCACGAGCTGAAGAGCAGCGCGGTCATACAGGACCATCTCGAGTTCGACGGTCCCGGTGACGGCGTGCCCGACCGCGCCTTCGAGGCCCGTTGGCTGGTCGCCGACGACGTCGTCGTACGGGCCCGTCTCGACGTCGGAGCGCCCCACGGGAAGGACGACACACAGGACTGGGTGCTGGTGGCGGAGGCGGACCGGGCCTGGGAGTTGGACTGGCCGTCGCCCGCCACGGTCTTCTGGCCCGAGGAGGCGGATGTCCCCTGGGACCACGACGCGGTTCCGGGGCTCCGCTTCAGGGAGATCAACCCGCTGCCCACGGACGACAGGGCGCTTCGGCGCCTGCTCAAGGAGTGCATGCGCCGCTCGTGGAGCATCCACGTGGTCGTGCACGAGGCGATGACCCCCGATGAGAGCGGGCGGCGTCCGCTGGCCGCGATGTTGCCGCCCGGTCTGCGGCACCGGGTCGTGGAGCATCGGGCCGCGCCCGAACAGTTCCAGGTCGTCAACTGGGCGCTCTATGACCTGGGGGCGCGGGTACCGCGCGGTGGCGCGGTCGTGCTGCCGAGAGTTGCGACCGCCCCAGGTGAGAACGATCAAGGTTTCAGCGTACGGAGCGTCTTTCTCGACGGTTCCCGGCCCACGGAACTCATGGACACCGTGCGGCGATTCGCCGAGCTGCCCGGGCCGCTGCCGAACGGCGCCGAGGAAGCCGTGACAGCGCGGCGCGAGCAATGGCATCTGGTGACAGTGGAGGAGGAACTGGCCCACGCCCGCCGTCTCGTGGCCGCCTACGCCGAGGCCCTCGACGCCATGACGAAGTCGCGCGACCTGTACCGGGAGGCCGCCGAGGCCGCGCATGAGGCGCTGGAGTCCTATCGGCAGTCCGCCGGCACGCTTCCGCCGCCGTCGGAGGAGCCGCGGAAGCGGGAAGGATTTTCCTTCCGTACCCTGGCCAAACCGCTGGAACGTGTACGGGACGGCGCCAAGTTGCTCCGCGAGCGCGAACAGGCGAACCGGTCTCACCAGCCCGACCAGTCGCAGCAGCCCGACCGGTCACATCCCGACCGGTCATAGCCTGAGCTGTCACCGCTCGGACCGGTCCTGGCCCGAGCAAGCCCGCCCGGACCGGTCATAGCCCGGAGCGGTCAGGGGCGCACGCCGTCGAGTCCGATGTTCAGATGGCGCGGGCCGCGCAGCACCGCGTTCTGCCGGTAGGGCGGCGGGTCCTCGACCAGGCGGGGGTTGTCGATCCTGCGGGCCAGTTCCGTCAGCGCGATCTGTGTCTCCAGCCGGGCCAGCGGCGCGCCGAAACAGCTGTGGATGCCGCTGCCGAAGCCGAGGTGCTGGATGTCCCCTCGGTCCGGGTCGAACCGGTCGGGGTCCACGAAGCGCTCCGGGTCCCTGTTGCCCGCGGCGAGGACGAGCCAGATCCTGGAGCCCTTCGGAACGGTGATCCCGCGCACGTCGATGTCCGCGATACAGGTGCGCTGCGGCACGAGTTGCACGGGAGGCTCGTAGCGCAGCAGTTCCTCCACGATGTTGACGGCGAGGCCCGGGTCGTCGCGCAGCCGTTGCAGGATCTCCGGGTGGCGCAGGAGGGTGAGCATGCCGTTGGTGATCAGATTGACCGTCGTCTCGTGGCCCGCGATCAGCAGTAGGACCGCGGTGCTGAGCACTTCCATCGTCGTCATGGGCCCGTCCGGGCCGTGACTCGTCACCAGCTCGGACAGCATGTCCCCGCGGGGTTCCTTGCTCCGCTGCTCGACCAGTCCGGCCAGGTACATGCCCAGCTGGATCCGTGCCTCCTGCGCGGCGCGCCGGCGGTCGGCGTCGGCGTTCTCGCGCGTCTCCGGGTCCAGGCTGGCGACCAGCGGGTCGACCCAGGCGCGAAAGCGCGGCTCGTCCTCGCGCGGCACCCCGAGCAGCCGGCAGATCACGGTCACCGGGAAGGGGTACGCGAACTGGTCGACCAGGTCGATCTGTTGCGCGTCGCCGAGGCCGTCGATCAGGCCGGTGACGATCTCCTGGAGTTCGCCGCGCATGGAATCGACACGACGGGGGCTGTGCGGCGGGCCGAAGGAACGGTTGGCGATCCGCCGCAGCCGGTCGTGCTCCGGAGGGTCGAGCCGGATGAAACTCGGCGGCAGCCCCGTCGCCTCCGGCCCGCCCATTTCGTCGGCGCCCGCCGCGGCGAGGTTGGCGGCGTCGGAGCTGATCCGCGGGTCGTGGAGCAGGTTGAGGATGTCCCAGTAGGAACTGATGAGGTACGGCTCCCCGTCCTCCTCGTGCAGCACCGGGGTCTTGCGGAGCTCCTTGTACAGCGGATAGGGATCGGCGCGATTGGCGTAATCGGTGATCTGGCGCAGGAGCGAGGCTTGCGTCATGAGGGGTCCTTGGGGCGTGAAGGTCCGGGGCGTGGAAGGGCCGGGGCGTCGAGGCGGGCGCCGGGTCGGCCGGCGGTCAGTGGTGGGCCGGGGTGAAGACCATGCGCTGGTCGGACGGCGAGTAACCGCTGAGGGTCACGGTCGGGCCGTGGGTCGGCAGGGACGGGTCGGGGAAGTCGGCCGGGACCGGTTGGCGCCCCTCCGGGCGGCGGTCCACCGTCGGGAACTCCACCGGGAACGGCGCGGCCGTCTCGATCAGCCGCTGGTAGAACTGCAGCCACCGCGTGTTGTCGAAGCTCACCGCGGCGATGGCACGGCCTTGGTAGCCGTACACCCCGAGGAACCGGCGCTCGGCGAGCGACCCCTGCGTGATCATGATCTGCTCGCCCATGGGCGGGACGCCGACCGATTTGATGTTCACGCCGAACTGCGACGACCAGAAGGCAGGCACCCACATGTGCGGGCGGCGCTCGGCACTGGGACTGATCATGTTGTGCGCGGCGACCTCGGCCTGGGTGACGGCGTTGCCCCAGTGTTCGAGGGAAAGGAACTGGTAGCCGAACAGCGGGTGCGGAGAGCGCGCGACGTCACCGGCGACGAAGATGTCGTCGGTGACGATGCCCCGGAAGTCGAAGGCCCGGCACCCCGCGTCGCAGGCGATGCCCCGGGGACCCGCGCCCAGTCCGGATCCGGCCAGCCACTCGGTGTTGCGGGTCGCGCCGAGCGAGACGACCACGACGTCCGTTTCGACGACGCCGCCGTCGGACAGATGGGCGGCCCGTACCCGGCCCGCCGTGTCGCCCTCCAGGGCGGTGACCATGACGCCGGTGCGCAGGTCCACGCCGTTCTCACGGTGCAGTTCCGCGGCCACCGCGCCGATCACCCCGCCGAGGGCGCCTACGAGGGGTGCGCCCGCACGCTCGGCCACGGTCACCGCGACGCCCTGCGCCCGGCAGGCGGAGGCGATCTCCGACCCGGTGAAACCGGCGCCGATCACCAGCACCCGGCGCGGCGAGGCCTTCAGCCGTCGGTACAGGCCGACCGCGTCGTCGCGGGTGCGCAGCACGAAGACCCCGTCCAGCTGGGCCTCTGCCTCCTTCGGCCAGGGCCTGGCGCGGACGCCGGTCGCGATCAGCAGCCGGTCGTACTCCTCCTCGTCCCCGTCGGCCAGCCGAACCCGTTTGGCCGCCATGTCGAGACCGGTTGCCGCCGTGCCCAGGCGCCACTTCGCGTCGATCTCCCGGCGCCGGGGCAGCTCGGTGTCGTGCGGGGAGGCTTTGTCGAGCAGGACCGCCTTGGACAGTGGCGGCCGGTCGTAGGGCTCGTACGGCTCGTCACCGATCATGGTGAGCGAACCGCCGAAGCCCTCGGCACGCAGCGTCTCGGCGGCCCGCAGGCCCGCCAGCGAGGCGCCCACGATCACGATCCGGCCCTCGCGCCTGAACCATTCCACGAACTCCTCAGTGGCCATCGGCCGTCTCCTGCCCCGGCTCGGTGAGCGGGTCGCCCGCTCCGTCCAGTGCGTCGGCGGTGATCGCCTGCACCGGGCAGGCCGCGACGGCGCGTGCCACTCTCCCCCGCTGCTCCGCCTCGGCCCGTGGGTTGTAGACGAGCGACTCCTCGCCGTGCATGGCGAAGACATCCGGCGCGAGGAACGCGCACTGCGCGTACCCCTGGCACTTGTTGAGATCGACGACAAGCCTCATCAACGCTCCGCCCTTTCGACGGCCAGGTCCGTCGGGCTCCACCTGCTCGGCGGGCGCCCGCGGACGGCGGTCATCTCCCCCACGCCAGCATCGGGACCGGGCGGGGACGACGCTCGCCGAGGCGCGCCAAAGGGGTGACCGGCCGGGGGGGGGGCGGCCGCTGGGCGCCCCCGC
>CBFHCJ010000088.1:0-14681 GCA_965654005.1 uncultured Streptomyces sp.
GGGTGTGTCGACCCCCCCGGTCGCCGACACGTCCGACCACGTCGAGAACTCCTAGTCCTATCTCCGCGTGGATGTGTTCCGGTCCTCCGGGCCGGGAGGACAGGGCGTCAACACGACCGACTCCGCCGTGCGGATCACGCACCTCCCCACCGGCATCGTCGTCACCTGTCAGAACGAGCGCTCCCAGATCCAGAACCGGGCCTCCGCGATGAACGTCCTGCAGGCCAAGCTCCTCGAGCGGCGCCGGCAGGAGGAGCAGGCCAGGATGGACGCCCTCAAGAGCGACGGCGGCAACTCCTGGGGCAACCAGATGCGTTCGTACGTCCTGCACCCGTACCAGATGGTCAAGGACCTGCGAACCGAGTACGAAGTCGGCAACCCCGAGGCCGTGTTCAACGGTGAGATCGACGGGTTCATCGAAGCCGGGATTCGCTGGCGCAAGCAGCAGGAGAAGTAAGCCCGTACGCGGTCGACGTCACGGCCGTCGGAAACGGTGTTTTGTCGACAAGGCAACTGCCTTCTGTTCAAGGGTGGTTGCCTTGCCTGTCTCCTGATGTCTGGGTTTTACATCACACTCACAGCCTGACCTCTACCGCAAAAGATCACCTCCCGGACATCGCGTACGCAATGACCTTGACGTTGTAGTGAAAACTCGGAAGGGTTAAGCGCGGCATGCGTATGACTGGGGCGCATGTGAACCGGGGGGCTCCAGTGAAGCCGACCTCGACGCCGTGGCCCCGTGCGCTGCTCCATCGACGATCAGCTACTGGGGGTAGCAGGCAGATGACCAAGAAGACACGGATCCGGGTGGCGCGGATCGCAGCCGGTGCGGTGATCGCCGCCGGCGCTTCGCTGACCGCCGCGGGTGCCGCTTCGGCGGCGGGCCTCGACATCGGCGTGAGCGCCGGCGACGAGGGCGTGGGCGTCGGTGTCGGCGTCGGCGACGGCGGCGAACCCACCGGCATCCCGACGGCTCCGACCGACGGCACTGGCACGGGTAGTGGCGACCAGGGCGGCGGTAGCGGCACTGGCACGGGTAGTGGTGACCAGGGCGGCGGTAGCGGCACTGGCACGGGTAGTGGTGACCAGGGTGGCGGTAGCGGCACTGGTAGCGGCACTGGCAGCGGCAGCGGCACCGGTAGCGGCAGTGGCACCGGTAGCGGCAGTGGCACCGGTAGCGGTGACCAGGGTGGCGGTAGCGGCAGTGGCACCGGTAACGGTGGCGGCGACAACACCAACCCGGACGGCGGCAACAGCCCGGTCCAGCAGGGCAAGGGCTCCTCGGGCCTGACCGACACCGGCTCGGACAGCGCGAACTCCGGCTCCGGCTCCAACTCCGGCTTCAGCTCTGACACCTCCGCCCAGGGCAATGACGGCAAGCAGCTGGCCGAGACGGGTGCCGGCCAGACCATGTTCCTGCTGGTCGGTGCCGCCACGATGATCGCCGGCGGTATCGGCTTCCGTGTGCTGCCGCGCCTCATGAGCGGTCGCGGCGGCGCCGTAGCCTGATCCACGGGCGTACGGCCTCATGCGTAGGCCCACCGCCTGATCCACAGGCGTAGGAAACGCGTGAGAAAGGCCCGGGGCATTCGCCCCGGGCCTTTCTCGTACGTACGCCTGATCCGCTTCCGCTACACCGTCTGGCGCGCCAGCAGCGCCACCGCCGCGATCAGCACCGCAAGCAGCACGATCAGCGCCGCCGGATTCAGTCCTGACCAGGGGCTTTCCTGCTGAATTCGCTCCCGGCTGGCACGGCAGACGGGGCAGCGGCCCTCGCTCACGGGCGCAGCGCAGTTCGCGCACACCAATCGGTCGTACGTCATGCGCCTCGCCCTCCTTGTGCCGCTTTCACGTACACAACGCTTCCGGGAACGCGTGCGTTCCCCATTCCACTGTGCCAGGTTCCGCGAGTCGCTGCGCGGGCGAGGCCGTTCAAACGCCCCCGGAGGGGATCCGCGCTTCGCGGGCCGGGCCCGGGCACTGCACCGGGGGCGCTCCCCTCGGTAGACATGGACAAAACGCGCAACTCTCGGGCAACCCTGACCGGCGACTGCGCTCGCACACCCGTTTCGCGTATGGTCACGGTCACCTACCCCCGACGGCCCGTGGTGCTCCGTGATCCGATTCGACAATGTCTCCAAGGTCTACCCCAAGCAGAACCGCCCCGCACTCAGGGATGTCTCCCTGGAGGTGGAGAAGGGCGAGTTCGTCTTCCTCGTGGGGTCTTCCGGCTCCGGAAAGTCCACTTTCCTGCGGCTGATCCTCCGCGAGGAGCGGTGCAGTCACGGCCAGGTGCACGTTCTGGGCAAGGACCTCGCACGCCTCTCCAACTGGAAGGTGCCGCAGATGCGCCGCCAGCTGGGGACCGTGTTCCAGGACTTCCGGCTCCTTCCGAACAAGACGGTCGCGGAGAACGTGGCCTTCGCGCAGGAGGTCATCGGCAAGTCGCGCGGCGAGATCCGCAAGTCCGTGCCCCAGGTGCTCGACCTCGTCGGGCTCGGCGGCAAGGAGGACCGTATGCCCGGCGAGCTGTCCGGTGGTGAGCAGCAGCGCGTCGCCATCGCGAGAGCCTTCGTCAACCGGCCCAAACTGCTGATCGCCGACGAGCCGACCGGCAACCTCGACCCGCAGACCTCCGTCGGCATCATGAAGCTGCTCGACCGGATCAACCGGACGGGCACGACCGTGGTGATGGCGACGCACGACCAGAACATCGTGGACCAGATGCGCAAGCGCGTCATCGAGCTGGAGAAGGGCCGCCTCGTCCGCGACCAGGCGCGCGGCGTCTACGGCTACCAGCACTGAGTTCCACGGAAAGGCTTGAGCAGACGCAATGCGCGCCCAGTTCGTTCTGTCGGAGATCGGCGTCGGTCTCCGCCGCAATCTGACGATGACCTTCGCGGTGATCGTCTCGGTCGCCCTCTCCCTCGCCCTGTTCGGTGGCTCGCTCCTGATGAGCGACCAGGTGAACCAGATGAAGGGCTACTGGTACGACAAGGTCAACGTCTCGATCTTCTTCTGCAACAAGAGCGACGCGGAGTCCGACCCCAACTGCTCCAAGGGCGCGGTCACCGATGAGCAGAAGAAGCAGATCCTCGACGACCTGAACAAGATGACGACCGTGGTCCAGAAGGTGACCTACGAGTCGCAGGACGAGGCCTACAAGCACTACAAGCAGCAGTTCGGCGACTCACCGCTGGCCAGTTCGCTCACTCCGGACCAGATGCAGGAGTCGTACCGCATCAAGTTGAAGAACCCGGAGCAGTACCAGGTCATCGCGAGCGCCTTCAACGGCCGCGACGGCGTGCAGTCGGTGCAGGACCAGAAGGGCATTCTCGACAACCTCTTCGGGCTCCTCAACGGTATGAACTGGGCGGCCCGCGCGGTCATGGCGATGATGCTGGTCGTCGCGTTGATGCTGATCGTCAACACCGTGCGTGTCTCGGCGTTCAGCCGTCGTCGTGAGACCGGCATCATGCGCCTGGTCGGCGCCTCCGGCTTCTACATCCAGGCGCCGTTCATCATGGAGGCAGCGGTCGCCGGGCTCATCGGCGGCACGGTCGCCTGCGGGTTCCTGCTGATCGCGCGGTACTTCATCATCGACCACGGTCTCGACCTGTCCCACAAGCTCGACTTGATCAACTTCATCGGTTGGGACGCCGTCCTGTCGAAGCTGCCGCTGATACTCGCCACGAGCCTGCTGATGCCGGCGCTGGCCGCGTTCTTCGCGTTGCGCAAGTACCTGAAGGTGTGACGCATGCCAAGGGGGCGTACGGGCAACTTCCCGTACGCCCCCTTGCGTTGTCCTAGACTCACCCGCATGTCAGGCCGCGACCCCTTTTGTCAGCCCCGCCGCGTCCGCCATGGGGCGGCTCTGACGTTGGTGTTCGCGGGCGTTCTGGTGGCAGGCGCCGCGACCGGCTCGTTCGACGAGTCCGTCCGGAACACTCCCGTCGCCGACCCGGCTGTCCCCGCCGGGCACCACGAGGACGTCACCGAGGCCGCCGCGAAGGCGATGGCCGACGGCAAGTCCCCGATGGAGGCCGCCGAGCGCGCCGTCAGCCGCAGCGGCGACCGCTGGAGCGCGGTCTACTCCCGGGGCGAGTACCAGGAGTTCGAGGAAGTCCTCGACGGCCAGTACACCGGCGTCGGGCTGTCCGCCCGGCGCGAGCGCGACGGCGGTATCGAGGTGACCCGGGTGCGGTCCGGCTCGCCCGCGGCCGTCGCCGGGATCCGCGCGGGCGACCGGCTGCGCAGTGTCGACGGCGAGGACGTCGACGGCAGGCCCGTCACCGAGGTCGTCTCCTTGCTGCGCGGCGACACCGACGACGCGCCCGTCGGCACCCCGGTCCGGCTCGGCCTGCAGCGCGGCACCCACACCTGGAGCGAGGTCCTGCGCCGGGCCCGGCTGTCCACGGACTCGGTGACCGTGCGCCGACTCGCCCGCGGCGTCACCGTGATCAGGATCGCGGCGTTCACCAAGGGCTCCGGCGACCTCGTACGCGAGGCCGTCGCCGCGGCACCGAAGGGCGCCGGGATCGTCCTCGACCTGCGGGGCAACTCCGGCGGGCTGGTCACCGAGGCCGTCACCGCCGCGTCCGCCTTCCTCGACGGCGGGCTCGTGGCGACGTACGACGTCCACGGTGATCAGCGCGCCCTGCACGCCGAGCCCGGCGGCGACACCACCAGACCCCTGGTCGCGCTCGTCGACGGCGGCACGATGAGCGCGGCCGAACTGCTCACCGGTGCCCTCCAGGACCGCGGCCGGGCGGTCGTCGTGGGTACCCGCACCTTCGGCAAGGGCTCGATCCAGATGCCGAGCCGCCTCCCCGACGGCTCCGTCGCCGAACTGACCGTCGGGCACTACCGCACCCCCTCGGGCCACAGCGTCGACGGCCGTGGCATCACGCCGGACCTGGAGGCCTACGACGCGGCGCTGGCGCGGGCGGAGACCGTGCTGAGCGGCCTGGGTGACACCCAGTGATCCCTCGGTAATCGGCTTTCCCTTCCACCCCCCAGTAGTGCGAAAATGGCTGTCACTATGGCCAAGGGAATGTACGTACCGAAAGAGTCCCAGCAGAAGCAGGGGACGGCCGCCAAGTCCAAGGACGGCGAGAAGGGCGGCAAGCGCAAGATCGTCGCGCAGAACAAGAAGGCGCGCCACGACTACGCGATCATCGACACCTACGAGGCGGGTCTCGTCCTGTCCGGCACCGAGGTGAAGTCGCTGCGGCAGGGGCGGGCCTCGCTCGTCGACGGCTTCGTGCAGATCGACGGGCACGAGGCGTGGCTGCACAACGCCCACATTCCCGAGTACAGCCAGGGCACCTGGACCAACCATGCCGTGCGTCGCAAGCGCAAGCTGCTGCTGCACCGCGAGGAGATCGACAAGCTGGAGGCGAAGTCGCAGGAGACGGGTCACACGATCGTGCCCCTCGCCCTGTACTTCAAGGACGGCCGGGCCAAGGCCGAGATCGCCCTCGCACGGGGCAAGAAGGAGTACGACAAGCGGCAGACGCTGCGTGAGCAGCAGGACCGCCGGGAGTCGGACCGCGCCGTCGCGGCGGCGAAGCGCCGACAGCGGGGCGCGTAGCGGCGGGGAATAAGGTGGCATCGGCGTGCGTTGGTCACGTACGATGTCACTGCACCTCACAGCGGGTGCGCGCCCTCTTCGGAGGGGTTTGAAAACACCACATGGGGATGATCGGTTTCGACAGCGGATGTCGAAGCAGGGGAAGCGTGTCGAGGAAGCGGCCATGATCTCGTAAACCACAGGCCGAAAAAAATAATCGCCAATTCCAAGAGCGATTCTCCCGAGCTCTTCGCTCTCGCTGCCTGATCAGGTAGCGACGCGATAGCTCCTTAATGGGAGTGTCAGCCCGGGGCTGTTCCCGACCCGGATCCTGGCATCAGCTAGGGGACTAAACCTTGATCCCGGTCACGGGGTGAAGAGGGAAACCAAACAGTGACTGGGCCCGTCGGAGACTTGTTCGCGTGATCTCCGGGGCCGAGAAAATCGAAGCGAACTGCACACGGAGAAGCCCTGGTTCCGCACCGTTGGACGCGGGTTCGATTCCCGCCATCTCCACGAGTTGAAGGTGGACCGTGCTCGCGAACAGCGCGAGCCCGGTCCACCTCGTCGAGGCCTCGTTGCTTTCGGGCGGCGGGGCCTTTGCCGTGCGTGGATGCCTCCCTTGGCATGTCCATGGTTAACACAAGCGGACCCGACCCCTCTGCCATCGCGGCGAGCACGCTGTGATGGTCCAGGATGACCGCATGTCTCATGCCGCCGCGCCCTTACGGCGGGCGTCGGGTGCGGTGGTGTCAGAGGGTTCCTCTACGGTGACCGGTGTGAAGCATTGGATACATGGCCCGCTCCCGCTCCGCGAGGAGACCAACGTCGTCTTCTTCCGGGGGATGTCTTTGGATGCGCTCACGCAACGACTCCTCGCCGCGAGGCGGAAGCCGCTCGCGTACGGCAAGGGCGCCGATTGGGGGCTGATGATGCATGACATGCTCAGCTGGGAGAGCGGCGACCATGACCTTACCGATTATGGGCAGTTGTGCCGGGACGGCGGCGAGCTCGTCGTTTTCGTGACCGAACCATGCAGCGTCAAAGCCCACCGCCCGTCGTTCGAGTACTACCGCGATGGACGCCTGATCACCGCCTTCGGCTTCGAGACTCCGTACTACCGGTTGGGCGAGGAGCCCGACCTGCTGTCGCCCGCCCTCACGGCGGCGAACTTGATCGGGCCACACGCGGAGCTCGACAGCGGTGACAGCGAGGAACGGATTGTGCAGGCGATCGCGGGTTTCTTCTCGCTGCCCGAGCTCGAAATGCCGTGATCGGCGGGCACTGGCCCGGTTGGACGGCACGCCGAAGTCAGCTCTTCCGAGTTCGGTGCATGGCGCGCCCGTATAGGGTTCATATGCCATATTACGGACATGCTCCCGACGAGAGGCATGTCATGAAGATCGCAGTCATCGGCGGTACCGGGCTGATCGGGTCACAGGTCGTCAAGAATCTGAATGCCGCCGGACACCAGGCGGTACCGCACTCGCAGTCCACCGGAGTCGACGTCATCAGCGGCCAGGGACTGGACGAGGCGGTGGCGGGAGCCGACGTCGTCGTCAACCTGACGAACTCCCCGACCTTCGACGAAGCCTCCCTGGCCTTCTTCCAGACCTCGATGGACAACCTTCTGACCGCGGCACGGAAGGGCGGCGTCGACCACTTCGTCATTCTCTCGATCGTCGGCGCGGACCAGGTGCCGGAGCTGGACTACTACCGCGCCAAGGTGCTCCAGGAGAAGATCCTCGCGGCCGGTCCGATCCCCTACTCGATCGTCCGGGCGACGCAGTTCATGGAGTTCATGGACGCCGTCCTGTCCTGGACGGCCGACGGCGACACCGTCCGGTTGCCCGCCACGCCGATCCAGCCGATCGCCTCCAAGGACGTGGCCGGCGCGGTGGCAGAGGTCGCCGCGGGCGCCCCGCTGAATGGCATTCGCAACATCGGCGGCCCCGAGATCTTCTCCCTGGACGAGCTGGGCCGGATCACCCTGTCCCGCAAGGGTGACAACCGAACCGTCGTCACCGACCCCACCGCCGGCATGTTCGCCGTCGTCAAGGGTGACGTCCTCACGGACAAGGACGCTCACCTCGCCCCCACCCGCTACGTCGACTGGCTCTCCTGACTCGCTCGCGCCCTCTCAGGCGCGCGGACCGCAAGAGCCGATCAGCGCCGCCTGGCGCCGCGCTGCTCAGATGCGCGCCTCGTTCCGTACACCCCAACGCGTCTGAAGTCACCGACCGGCGATCTCTGCGTGCTGGCACACCAGCGAAGCAGGAGATGGAGGGCGCCGCTCGCGGTTGCGGCGGAGTCCCTGGGGACGGCACTGGAGGGAGGCCGGGCCACGGGGTCCGTACGGGGCCCGCCCCTGCGGGCGGCCGCCATCCCACCCGGGGCGGCGGCCGGTGCCCGTGCCTGGTCAGGACACCAGGGGCTGCTCCTCCAGCTCCGTCAGCTTCACGGTGCACAGGCCGCCGCGCTCGACCTTGACATCCGTCACCTTCAGCTGGGTGCCCGGCGGGAGGATGAACTCCTCCTCGCCGGTGAACGCGGAGAAGTCGCGGATGCCCACGGCCCGGGCGGGGACCACCTCGAACAGCGTCCGCTTGCCGCGGCTGCCGAGGAACGCCTTGGCCACGCCGAGCTCGGACGTGCACGAGGACACGCCCCACCAGGTCACGGTCCGTCCGAGTGGGTACTGCGCACGCAGGTCCAGCGACACCCCGCGCCACAAGGACTCGGTGCGGACGGGGAGTTGTGACACCGCCGAGAACAGCAGCCGCAGATACGGGAGGTACGGGACGAGCCTGGTCCGGTCCGGGGAGCGCAGGATGGCGTTGATCTCCCGGTAGAACGCGGACTCGCAGGTGTAGAGGTAGAGGGCGGCGATGGCATCGGCGGACAGGCCGTCGGACGCTTCGTCCGCCCGCCGTTTGCCGAACTCGTGAGACCGGTCGACGTGCCGGCCCAGCCCGGACAGCAGCGCGGCGACCGGGGCGACGGCCTCGCGGAAGTCCATGAGCGGGGTGTCGAACACACCCGTGATCGCGGGGAGGACGAGCCCCTCGTCCTTCACACTGGAGAGCCGGTCCAGATACAGCTGGTGCAGCTCCATGGTGGACGCGATGAACGCGCCCATGCGGTCGGCGACGTCGCCGTCGGCCGTGCCGGTATCCGCCGCGAGCTTGTTCCAGCCGGTGCTCGGCAGCCAGTCGATCTCGTCGGCGCCCAGCGACGCGAGGGCCGCGTTCACCATCCGGAAGTGGTCGCCGTCGCAGAAGATGTCGCCCTGCGCCGCGGGGTTGGCGTGGTCGATGTGCCGGACCTCGACCTCGGGGTACTTCTTCTGGAGTTCGAGAACGACCCTCTTCAGACTGCGCGCGTGCGCCCCCCACCACGCGAAGACGACCCCGCGGTCCTCGTCGTCGGCGTTCTGCTTGGCCTTGAGGATCTCCTCGACGATCCGCTCGGCGACGGGCCGCCAGAAGCCGGTGTGCCGGTCGGTGCCGATCGCCCCGTCGCTGTTGGCCGTCAGCGCCGCGTTCAACAGCAGCACGCCCTGCGTCAGCATCGCCTGGAACCACTCCGGCGGCTGGACGGTGTCCTGCTTCTTCAGCAGCGCGCGAATGTCGGCTATCGGGGTCTTCTTGGGAATGCCGTACTTCCACATCGCCGCTGCCTTGATGATGCAGCGGATGCTGACGACCCTGCCGAACTGGCTGTCCTTCCAGTCGTGGAAGGCGTTGTCGAACATGGCGATGCCGGTGGCGCTCTCCGGCCGCGGATACGGGTTCTGACCGAAGACGACGACCTTCCACTTGTGCGGCGCGTTGGGCTTGAGCGCCTGGAAGGTCAGTTCACGGACGGGGACGACCTCCGGGCTGCGGCCCGGGCCGATGAACGCGGCCGCGTCCGGCTGTGCCTCGATGACCGGCTTCAGCAACGGAAGCCACGGTTCACCGCCGCCCTTGAACAGTTCCGCGAGGGCCAGCGGGTCGTTCGGGTCGGGCGTGGCAGGGGTGTGGGCATCGCTCATGGTGGACGGACTCCGAATGGTCGAATGGTCGAACTGCGCTGGTGGAAGGCCTGATTGGCGAAGTGCCCACGAGGATAGGTCAGCCCACTGACAATCCCCTTCCGGTCCACGGGGGCGCCGGGCAGTGCGGCTGCTCTGTCAGTGGGGCGCTGTAGCGTTCCGATCAGTTGAGTGACCGTTCTCGATCGGAGTGAACCATGACCGTGGACCGCGTGCAGTCGCCGCTCAGGGTGGTACTGACCGACATCAACACCGCAGTGGTGGAGGCATGGCGAGCGGCGTTCGCCGACACCCCCGAGATCGAGATCCGCAAGGGCTCGCTCCTCGACGAGGACGTCGACGCCTGGGTCAGCCCCACCAACTCCCGGGGCCGGATGGACGGCGGGGTCGACGCGGTCATCAAGCGGCATCTCGGCGCGGGCATCCAGCTGCGGGTGCAGAAGGCGATTCGCAGCCAGTTCGCGGGGACGCTCCCGGTGGGCAGCGCGGTGTGCGTTCCGTCCGGGGCCGTCAAACCGACGTTCCTGATCTCGACGCCGACGATGGAGGCGTCCTCGCAGAACGTCAGCGAGACCCTGAACGTGGCCTTGGCCTGCGCCGCCGCGTTCCAGGCGATCCACCAGCAGAACAAGAAGGCGCCGGGCAGCATCCGTTCGGTGGCGCTGGTCGGCATGGGCGCCCGGACCGGCCGGGTGCCGGCGCGGGTGTGCGCCAACCTGATGTGGACGGGCTACACCCTCTTCAACGACCACTCCTTCGACGACTACGACGACCTGCGCAGCACTGTCGTCGCGCAGCTCGACGACATCGAGAGCGCACCCGTGGAGAAGCGGGTCCGCATAGCGCCGCCCCAGCGCGCCGACTCGCGCCGCTGACGAGGCCCTTGACTGCCACTCCGTCGCACTCTCCACTGCACGCCGTGGCTATGGTTCGGGCAAGCGTTCGGGGAGTGAAGTCAGCGCCAAGCTGAAGGCGGACGCGGCAGGTAATGCGCTTCCCTTCGCTCAGGCTCGCAGCGCGTCCTCGATCAGTGCGACGACCGTTCTCGGGTCGGCCACCTCGTGGGGGCCTGCAGCTCGAACCAGATCGTCTTGCCGACGCCGCCGGGGCGAGGTTCGGCGTCCCACTTGTCCGCCAGCGCCGCCACCAGGGTCAGGCCCCGGCCGGACTCGTCCTCCGGTGACGCTTTGCGAGGTGTGGGCAGCGTGTCGTTCGCGTCCGGCCCGGATCTCGCGGCCGGGGGAGACCTTCGCGTGGCGGTACGCGTTCGTCATCAGCTCGCTGAGCAGCAGTACGGCTGTCTCCGTCACCTCGTCGGGGAGCTTCCAGGACGTCGTGTGTTCGCGGAGGAGGGTGCGGGCCCGGCCCACGCTGCGGGCGTGGCGGGGGAGGCGCCACTCGATGTCCTGAGGGACTGCGGCGGGGGAGGGGTGGGGAGTGGCCCCTGGGGGCGGCGTTGGCATGCGCGCGGGGTTCCGCGCGGTCGCAGGAGCACATGGCGCTTGAGGCCGAGGCGATCGCAGTGCATGACTACTCGCTGGGGCTGATTCCTGGCCTGTTGCAGACCAAGAACTATGCACAAGCACTGATCAGTGAGAGCTGTCCACCGCTGGACGATGAAACGGTCGAGGAGCGGGTCCGAGCACGGTTGGAGAGGCAGGACGCCCTGACACGCCGCACCAACACGGTGTACGGCTTCGTCGTCTACGAGGCTGCGCTACGCACGGAGGTGGGCGGACGGGAGGTGATGCGGCAGCAATTGCTCCATCTGCCGGAGATCGGCGGGCTGCGTAACGTGTCCATCCAGGTGCTGCCCTTCGGGAAGTGCGGCGGCCTTGCACTCAATGGCTCGTTCATCTTGCTTGAGACAGTTGAACATGAGCGCTTCGCTTACGTTGAGGGCCCGGAAACGAGCGTGCTGCACGCTGACGGCGGCAAGGTCAGCAACCTGGCGCAGGTGCATGGCATGATCCGCATGCAGGCTCTCGGAGTTGAGGAATCGGCGGCGTTCATCAGGAAGGTGGCAGAGGAGCTATGAGTGAACTGTTGGCATGGTTCAAGTCCAGCTACAGCGACTCTCAGGGCGGCGCCTGCATAGAAGTCGCCTATACCTGGCGCAAGTCCAGCCACAGCGACTCCTCGGGCGGCGCCTGCGTAGAAGTCGCCGCCTGCCCCCACACCACCCACGTCCGCGACTCGAAGCTCGGAGCTCGAAGCCCCCGCTTCGCCGTCCCCGCCGACGCCTGGGCCGCCTTCGTCGCATACGCCTCCCGCGAGGCCTGAGCCTCGGGCTTCGGGCTCCGAGATCCGAGCGCCTTTTCCAAGGAACGGGCGGAAAGTCTTAACCCACCCTCCCGCCCTCCCCGCGCCTCAACTGCCGCACGCAGCAGGAACGTCACTTTTCGTGATCAGCTTGCGACGCGCCGTCGCGATCTTCTAGCGTGCGCAGCAAACAAACAACCCCGGTCGGGTGTTACCAGCACCCGCCGGGGTCTCACCCCAAGATCGCACTTAGGACCAGATCTCGTGGCTTACCAAGACTCTAGCGCTGCCCTGCCCGCGCCCGCAGTACATCCCATGGCCAAGCCCGGCTACGGCAAGCGTTCCGTCCCGGATCAACTGCCCTCCCGTGCTGATGACTTCGGCCACCTCCCGGCCCGCGAGGCGTACATCGCGAGCCTGCTCGACCGGCTCTGCGAGAACGCCGCGATGGACGCCAAGACCATCGCCAAGGCGCAGCCCCTCTACGGGCAGCAGGCCGTCCGCTCCGCCCTCAACGAACTCGGCAGGGCGGGTCATCCGCGTCGCGTACGCCGTCGTATCCTCCCGAGCGACGGTGATGCGGGCGTCGCCGGTATCCGATGGGTCTTTCACACCTACTGGTCGCGTACCGCACGTGACAACGAATGGTGGGCCCGGTTCCTCAACAGTGACGCGCCGCCCGAGGTGCCCGCCGAAGCGCCGCGTGTCTCCGAGCCCCAGGTTGCCCCCGGTGATGTGACACTCCAGGCCGAACTGTCACATCGGCATGGGGATGGTCGCCCCTCCACCGCCTTCGCCGCCCTCGCTCGACTCGGCCTCCGTGAACCCCGGCTGGCCCTGTCCTCCGCCGACTGCGCCGCTCTGGAACAACTGGCCGCCGACTGGCTGGCCCGCGACATGACCCCGGAGCACCTGACACAGGTCCTCGTCGCCGGCCTGCCGGAGCAGGTGCACTCGCCCCGGGGGTTCGTCCAACGCAGGCTCGTAGAAACACTATATATCGTACATGCCTGCGATGTATGAAGTAGCTGGCATATTCCATGAATTATAGCGATATGATCGGCGCGCGCTCTCAACGCGCCCTCCTTCCAAGGACGTTCCGGGCCCCACGCCTTCGGGGCCCGGCCCGAGCCTGAAGGCGGCAGTCACCGGGATCTTGGCTGCCTCGTCTGGAAGGAGGGCGCCGATGGGGCGCCCTCGGAAGGAAAAGCCGAAGAAGAAACCTCTGCGCAAGCGGATCGCCGCGGTGCTCCGGGAGCTGTGGAGGTGGTTCAACGGACGATGACCGGCAGTCCTCACACCAGCTGAGGGCTCCCGGCCATCCGTAATCCGATGAGGGGTCCCCGCTTGGATAACCGGTCCGGGCGGGGGCCTCCCCCTCATGGAACCACATACGGTGCCACCGTGGCAGCACGACAAGCGGCGCCCTCCGACTGCCGCAGCCGGGTCGACAGTCGCTCAGGGCCAATCCAATCCGTGGCGGCTTCAGTGGACGGAGAACCCGCCGTCGACGAAGATCGACTGTCCGGTGACATAGGCGGAGCCGCGGCCGGCCAGGAACACCGCGGCGCCGGCGAAGTCCTCGGCCAGCCCGTTGCGCCCCACCATCGTGCGCGCCGCCAGCGCTGCCACCTTCTCGGGGTCGGAGGACAGGCGGACGTTGAGCGGCGTCATCACAAAGCCCGGCACGAGCGTGTTGCAGGTGACGCCATGGGCCGACCACGCCTCGGCCTGGGAGCGGGCCAGCGACTCCAGCGCCCCCTTGGAGACGCCGTAGGCGCCGCTGTGCACGAACGCCCGATGCGCCTGCTGGGAGGTGATGTGGATGATCCGCCCGAAGCCCCGTTCGGCCATGCCGGGACCGAACCGCCGGCCCAGCAGGTAGGGCGCCTCCAGGTTCACCGCCATCGTGGCATCCCACACCTCCTCGTCCAGCTCGCCCATCGGCGGCCGCAGGTTGATCCCGGCGGAGTTGACGAGGATGTCGGGCTCCCCGAACACCTCGGCCGCAGCCTCGGCCGCCGTGTGCACGCCGTCGCGGGTGCTCAGGTCGGCGCTGACCCAGGCTGCCCGGCAGCCGTCGGCCGCCAGCTCTTCCACCGTCGCGGCCAGCTCCGCCTTCCTGCGCGCCACGATCACCACGCTCGCCCCGGCCCGCGCGAGCGCCTCGGTGATGGCGCGGCCGATACCGGAACTGCCGCCGGTCACCACGGCGACCAGCCCGTCCAGCGAGAACAGTCCGGAGAGGTAGTCCTGTGACGTCATGCCTCAACGCTAAGCGGCTCACCTCCAGCAACCGCGCCGGGTGCGTCACCCTCCAGCAGGCTCCGGCCAGGCTCGGCCGCGTGGGCGGGTCCCCTGCGCACCGCAAGCCCCATACCGTCGGCAATGCCCCCATAGGCCCCTTCGGCACCAGCCCTCCGGCCCCTCCCTTTCCCTCACCGCGCTCCTCCCCGCCGCGTGAGAGCATCGTTCCCTTCCGGTCACTCGTAGCCACAGGGCGGAAACGCGTCCTCTTTACCTTCGGGACTTATCACCGCGTACGACATCCGGGCACCGGAGAACCGTGGAGGCGTCATGACAGCCCCGAGCACAGCCCCCGAAGCGAGCAGGGGAGGCCGCTGGATCGAGCACTGGGATCCGGAGAACGAGGCCTTCTGGAACGAGAAGGGGGAGAAGATCGCCCGGCGCAACCTCCTCTTCTCCGTCTTCTCGGAGCACATCGGGTTCTCGGTCTGGACCATGTGGTCCGTGCTGGTCCTGTTCATGGGCCCCCAGTACGGGCTGACCCCCGCCGACAAGTTCCTGCTC
>CBFHCJ010000089.1:0-14531 GCA_965654005.1 uncultured Streptomyces sp.
GCGCTGCCTACCACCGCGCCGGGCGGCAGGGGGGTGGCCGCCATGGGGGCCACCGCCGCCGCGTCGCAACGCTCCGGACCGCTGTCGCTGAAGATGCCCTTCGACACAGGCGGTCAGGACGGCAAGGGCACCGTGCAGGTCACCCTGGACCCCGCCCGCGTGGGCGGCAACGAGATGCATATCTACGTGGTCCGCCCCAACGGCAAGGCCTTCGACGTCCCCGAGGTGAAGGTCGCCTTCACACTCGACGCGAAGGGCATCGGCCCGCTGCCCGTCGTAGCCGAACGCATCGCCACCGGCCACTGGTCGGCGAACAGCGTGCAGATCCCCATGGCGGGCGACTGGAAGATCGCGGTGACCGTACGGACCTCCGACATCGACCAAGCGACCGTGAACAAGAACGCGAAGATCGGCTGAACCACACCATGGCTGACCAGTCCACGGACCAGTCCACGCAGCAGGCGTCCATCAAGGGCATCCCTCCCCAGAAGAGCGCCTCCCCCGGAGGGGCGATCTCGCGGCGGCGGCTCCTCGGCACCGCTGGAGCCACCGGGCTCGCGCTGGGCGCGGCGGGCGGGGCCGCGGGATACGCCGCCACACCCTCCGACAAGGCCACGCCCCTTTCCTCGGTCGGTGCGGACCGAGTGATGTTTCACGGGAAACATCAGCCCGGCATCACCGACGCCCTCCAGGCCCGCGGCCACATCGCCGCCTTCGACCTGGCCGCGGGCGCGGGCCGCAAGGAGGCCGCCGCGCTCCTGCGCCGCTGGTCGGTTACCGCCGAGCGGCTGATGGCGGGCGAGGCCGCCGCGCACGACGACACCGATGTCGCCCGTGACGCCGGCCCCTCGTCCCTGACGATCACTTTCGGCTTCGGCAACAGTTTCTTCTCCCGCACGGGACTGGAGAAGCAGCGCCCGTATGCCCTGGCCCCGCTGCCCGACTTCTCCTCCGACCACCTCGACACGTCCCGCAGCAACGGCGACCTGTGGGTACAGATCGGCGCCAACGACGCACTGGTCGCCTTCCACGCCCTGCGCGCGATCCAGAAGGACGCGGGCAGCGCGGCCCGGCTGCGCTGGCAGATGAACGGCTTCAACCGCTCACCGGGCGCGACCGCGCACCCCATGACCGCCCGCAACCTGATGGGGCAGCTCGACGGCACCCGCAATCCGAAGCCGGCCGACTCGGACTTCGACCAGCGCATCTTCGTGCCCGCTCCAGGCGACCCGGCGTGGATGGCGAACGGCTCGTACGCCGTCGTACGCCGTATCCGCATGCTCCTCGACGACTGGGAGAAACTCTCGCTCACGGCCCAGGAGGCGGTCATCGGGCGCCGCAAGGCCAACGGGGCACCGCTCAGCGGAGGCACCGAGACGACCGCGATGGACCTGGAGAAGACCGGCCCCGACGGCAACCTGGTGGTGCCCCTCAACGCCCACGCACGCATCACCCGGCCCGACCAGAACGGGGGAGCGGCGATGCTCCGCCGCCCGTTCTCCTTCCACGACGGCTTCGACGCGGACGGGGTCCCCGACGCGGGCCTGCTGTTCATCTGCTGGCAGGCGGACCCGCTGCGCGGCTTCGTCCCGGTCCAGCGCAAGCTCGACCGGGGAGACGCACTGTCGCAGTACATCCGCCACGAGGCGAGCGGCCTGTTCGCCGTGCCGGGCGGGGCGGCGCACGGAGAGTACGTGGGGCAGCGGCTGCTGGAGGGATAGCAGAGGTAGAAGGCGAGAGATGGAAGGCGTACGAGTGGCTTACGAGTCCGTCGACGGGGCCGCGGTTTCCACAGGTTGCGCGCCTTGTTCCGCCGGGCCCATTAGGGTGAGGCCATGCCAGCCAGCTATGCGTATCTCGGTCCCGAGGGCACCTTCACCGAGGTCGCCCTGCGTACGCTGCCCGAGGCCGCGACCCGGGAGCTCATCCCGATGGTGTCGGTCCCGGCGGCACTCGACGCCGTCCGCAGTGGCGAAGCCGAGGCCGCCTTCGTGCCGATCGAGAACTCGGTGGAGGGCGGCATCACGACCACACTCGACGAGCTGGTCGCGGGCGAGCCGCTGATGATCTACCGGGAGGTGCTCCTCTCGATCACCTTCGCGCTGCTGGTCCGACCCGGTACGAAGCTCTCCGAGATCAAGACGGTCACCGCGCACCCGGCCGCGCAGCCTCAGGTGCGCAACTGGCTGAAGACGAACCTCCCGGACGCAGTCTGGGAGTCGGCCGCGTCGAACGCGGACGGCGCCCGCCTGGTGCAGGAGGGACGCTACGACGCGGCGTTCGCGGGCGAGTTCGCCGCCGCACGCTACGGCCTGAAGGCGCTGGAGACCGGCATCCACGACGCGGAGAACGCGCAGACGCGGTTCGTACTGGTCGGCAGGCCCGCCCGGCCCGCGGCGCCGACCGGCGCGGACAAGACCTCCATCGTCCTGTGGCAGAGCGACGACCATCCTGGTGCGCTGCGCGACCTGCTGGGTGAGTTCGCCGTACGCGGCGTGAACCTGATGCTGCTGCAGTCGCGCCCGACGGGAGCGGGTATCGGGAACTACTGCTTCTGCATCGATGCCGAGGGCCATATCTCCGACCGCCGGGTCGCCGAGGCGCTGATGGGGCTCAAGCGGATCTGTCTGCAGGTGCGGTTCCTCGGCTCGTACCCGCGCGCCGACATGAAGCCGGACGACGTCCGCACCCCGCTGCCCGGGACGTCGGACGACGAGTTCATGACGGCCGCGGACTGGGTGGCGCGCTGCCAGGACGGACGGTACTGACGGCCGGTACCGGCGACCGGTACTGGCGGCCCGTACTGGCGCGTTTGGTCCTACCTGCAGATTGTCGCTGTCCACAGAAGTTATCCACAGGTGGGCTTCTCGATCTGGGGACAAGTCGACAACATCGCTACATGAGGTCGACAAATCGCCCTGCTGATCCCCCACCAGCCCACCGGCGCGTTCACCCCAGTTGTCCATCCGTTTCTTTCGAGCAACACTTCAGGGCGACCCTTTCCACCCAAAAGTGCGGGCAGAGGGGGTTTGATCCGGGAATTCTCAGTGCGGCGCACGCCTTTCAGAATGATCACCTCCGAAGTCCACAGATCTTCCGCACAGCCTGTGGATAACCTCATGGCCGCTGTGGACACCTGTGGACACCTGTGGACAAGTGCACACCGAAACCCGGCCCTCCCAAGGAATTCGAGTCAACCCACCGCGCCTGCGCCGCCCCTTTCCAGGGAGCAGCGCTCTCGTTATTGACACACACCGTAATTGACCCGTGACCACCCATAAGCCGCGGATCGAAATACGGAGTCGTGGGCCGCAACTCCGCACCGGTAGCCTTGAGGGGTGATTGACCTTCGCCAGCTCCGTGAGGACCCCGACCGTGTTCGCGCCTCCCAGCGCGCCCGTGGTGAGGACGTCGCGCTCGTCGACGCCCTCCTCTCCGCCGACGAGCGGCGCAGGTCGTCCGGCGTCCGCTTCGACGAGCTCCGTTCCGAGCAGAAGGCGCTCGGCAAGCTGATCCCCAGGGCCACCGGCGACGAGAAGGCCGAGCTGCTGCAGAAGGCCGAGCAGCTGAAGGCCGACGTCAAGGCGGCCGACGCCGAGCAGCACGAGGCCGACGAGGAGACCAAGCGGCTCCTGCTCCAGATCGGCAACCTGGTGCACCCCGACGTCCCGATCGGCGGCGAGGAGGACTTCGTCGTCCTGGAGACGCACGGCACCATCCGTGACTTCGGCGCCGAGGGCTTCGAGCCCAAGGACCACCTGGAGCTCGGCGAAGCGCTCGGGGCGATCGACGTCGAGCGCGGCGCGAAGGTCTCCGGCTCCCGCTTCTACTACCTGACGGGCATCGGCGCCCTGCTGGAGCTGGCGCTCGTCAACGCGGCGCTGGCGCAGGCCACGGAGGCCGGGTTCACCCCGATGCTGACCCCCGCCCTGGTCCGCCCGCGCGCCATGGAGGGCACGGGCTTCCTGGGCCAGGCCGCCGAGAACGTGTACCACCTGGAGAAGGACGACTTCTACCTGGTCGGCACCTCCGAGGTCCCGCTCGCGGCCTACCACATGGACGAGATCATCGACGCCGAGAAGCTGCCGCTGCGCTACGCGGGCTTCTCGCCGTGCTTCCGCCGCGAGGCCGGCACCTACGGCAAGGACACGCGGGGCATCTTCCGCGTGCACCAGTTCGACAAGGTCGAGATGTTCTCCTTCGTCGAACCCGAGGACGCCGAGAACGAGCACAAGCGGCTTCTGGAGTGGGAGAAGGAGTGGCTGAACGCGCTTGAGCTGCCGTTCCAGGTCATCGACGTGGCAACCGGCGACCTGGGCGCCTCGGCCTCGCGCAAGTACGACTGCGAGGCCTGGATCCCGACCCAGGGCAAGTACCGCGAGCTGACCTCTACCTCCAACTGCGACGGCTTCCAGGCCCGCCGTCTGTCGGTCCGCATGCGGGACGGCAAGAAGGTCCAGCCGCTGGCGACGCTGAACGGCACACTGTGCGCCGTGCCGCGCACGATCGTGGCGATCCTGGAGAACCACCAGCTGGCCGACGGCTCCGTGCGGGTGCCCGAGATCCTGCGCCCGTACCTGGGCGGCCGGGAGCTGCTGGAGCCCATCGCCAAGTGAGCACGGCCGAACCCGCCGGTTTTCCGTACAAGCTGATCGCGACCGACCTCGACGGAACACTCCTGCGCTCCGACGAGACGGTCTCGGAGCGCACGCGTGAGGCGCTCGCCGCGGCCACTGCGGCGGGCGCCGCGCACATCGTCGTCACCGGGCGCGCGGTTCCGTGGACGCGCCCCATCCTCGACGACCTCGGCTACCGGGGCCTCGCGGTGTGCGGCCAGGGATCGCAGGTGTACGACGCCGGGGAGAACCTCCTGCTGACGTCGGTGACGCTGGACCGGCAGATCGCGCGTCTCGCGCTGGCGAAGATCGAGGCCGAGGTGGGCCCGCTGCTGCTGGCGGCAAGCCGGGATGGGCTGGACGGCGAGGTCCTGGTCGGCCCCGGGTACCGGGTCCACGACGGGCCTCTCCCTTACGAGCCGATCAGGGACGCGGCGGACCTGTGGTCGGCGCCGCTGAACAAGGTGTACCTGCAGCACCCGACGATGGGCGACGACGAACTGGCCGAGGCGGCACAGCAGGCCGCAGGCGGCCTGGTCGGGGTGACGATGGCGGGCGAGGGGATCGTGGAGATCCTCCCCCTGGGACTGACCAAGGCGACGGGACTGTCACTGGCGGCCCGCCGCCTCGGTGTGAAGGCCGCGGACACGATCACATTCGGCGATATGCCCAACGACATACCGATGTTCGCGTGGGCGGCGCACGGCGTGGCCATGGCGGGCGCCCACGAGGACCTCAAGGCGGTCGCGGACGAGGTGACGCTGTCCAACGACGAGGACGGCATCGCGGGGGTGCTGGAGCGGTTGTTGGGCTAGGCATTCCGGTGGCGCCGTACGCCGGACACGCCCATAGCCGGAAAACGCTCATCCGGAAAACGCTCATGAATGCGCGGAGGATGCGCGGATCGAACGCGCGCGGGCTTTTCAGGCCCGACCAAGGCTTAGCAAGCCTGTGCCTTACCACTCGGCCAATCCTCCGGGTGGGCGACCCACGCGATGCTGATCGCGTGCTCGAAGCGGCCGCCCCGGGCAGCTCCCCATGTGGGGCGGGCTCAACGGAGCGGGTAACTACTCCGGAGCCTGCCGCGGGCTGCCCTGTAGGGAGCTCGGCGTACTGTCGTGCATGGACATCGCCCGGCTCCTCTCCCAGAACGTGGCGCCGGCGTGATCCGGCGTCGTGGGCATCACCCACTGTGCCCGGTCGCCGTATCGGGCGCCACCGAATAAGAGCCGTGTGGGTCGGCGTCCTGCGACCGCTACCGGCGCCGCCACCTGCGGCGCCGCGCCTTGCTGAAGAACCAGCCGGCGGGCGGCTCGTCGGAGCGCCATGGCTGGGGGGCGGGCGCCTCGTTACGCCAGCGCACTGCCAGCATCCGGGCGCGCGCGGACGGTTCCGCGCTCGGCGCGGACCGTATGAAGTCCTCGTCGAACACGACGCCGTCCCAGGTGTCCCCGGCCTCGTCCGCAGTCATCCCCGGTCCTTTCCGCTGCTCTGCGTCCCCTTTGCCCAGTGTGCCCAGGCAGGTGTGAAACCGCCGTCAAAAAACCCTTCGAAAAGGGAAAGAAGACCGGGGCCCCGCTGAGGCCCCGGCTCAAGCCCCGCGGGGCCTGTCACTCCTCGCCCGCCAGCGTCAGCGTCCGCAGTTTCCGCCCCGCGTACCAGGTGGCGGCCACGGTCACCGCGACCAGTAGCACCGTCGCGGTGGGCAGCTTCACGTCCGAGGTGACGAGGGAGCTGTCGGAGACCTTGTGGGCCACGGCGAGCGCCCACTGCTGGACACTGAGCGTGCGCGCCCCGGAGACCAGCGAGCCGAACAGCGCCTCCCAGACCAGCGCGTAGACCAGGCCGAAGACCACCGCGTGCCGGCTCACCGTGCCGAGCAGCAGGAAGAGCGCGGCGTACGCGATGGAGGCGACCAGCGCCGCCACGGTGTACGCAACCGCTATCTGCTGGCCGTTCCCGTTGAGGATCATGCCTGCGATGAACGTCGGGAGCGCCGAGAACGCCATGGTGACGGCGATCGCGACGATCAGCTTGGTGAGGATGATCGTGGGCCGCTTCACGGGCTTGGCCAGCAGATACACCACCGAGCCGTCGTCGATCTCGGGCCCGATGGCGCCGGTGCCGGCGATGACGCCGATGATCGGCACCATCGTGGCGAGCGCGAACCCGCCGAGGACGTCGTGGGCGACCTGGTCGTCGGCGCCGGTCAGCGCCCGGACGACCACGGAGATCACGATCAGCAGGACGGGCAGCGCACCGAGGATGAGGGCCCGGCGGCGGCCTAGCAGGCCCCGATAGGTGAGCCGGGCGACTGTGGGGTCGTACATATTCGGCCTCCTACGCCGCGACCAGATACGAGAAGACGGACTCGAGCGACTCGTCGGACGGCGAGACCGTGAGCAGCCGGATGCCGTGCTCGCGCGCGACCTTCGGCAGCAGGACCGTGAACCGGGCGAAGTCGACTGCTTGAATGCGCAGGGCGCCTTCCATGAGGTCGACCTCGATGCCCGAGGTGGAGGGATCCGCGATCAGCGCGGCCGCGAGCGTACGGTCGTCGCTGGACCGCAGCAGATAGCGGTGCGGGCGGTCGGTCATCAGGCGGCGGATCTTGCGGAAGTCGCCGCTCGCCGCATGCCGTCCGGCGACGACCACCTCGATGTGCGCGGCCAACTGCTCGACTTCTTCGAGGATGTGGGACGAGAACAGCACCGTGCGGCCCTCGGCGCCCATGCGCCGCAGCAGTTCCATGAGCTGCATGCGCTGGCGCGGGTCCATGCCGTTGAACGGTTCGTCGAGCAGCAGCAGGGACGGGTCGTGCACAAGAGCGGAAGCCATCTTCACGCGCTGGCGCATGCCCTTGGAGTAGGTGGAGATCTTCCGGTCCTGCGCGTACTCCATCTCGACGGTGGCGAGGGCGCGCCCGGCGGCCTTCGCGCCCAGGCCATGCAACTCGGCGTTGGCGACGACGAATTCGCGGCCGGTGAGGAAGTCGTACATCGCCTCCCGCTCGGGGACGATGCCGATCTCGTTGTAGATCTGCTCGTTGCGCCACACCGGGCGGCCGTCGAGGGTGACGGAGCCGGTGGACGGGGCGAGGAAGCCGCCCATCATGTTGATGAGGGTGGACTTCCCGGCGCCGTTGGGGCCCAGCAGACCGGTGACGCCGGGGCCGATGGTCATCGTGATGTTGTTGACGGCGACCACGTTGCCGAACCAGCGTGAGACGTGGTCGATGGAGAGCGTGGTCACAGCCCGGCCTTTCGGTAGCGGCGCATCAGCAGGCCGTAGCTGCCCGCGATGAGTCCCAGGACGACGAGGAGGAAGACGACTCCCTGCGCGGACGAGGGGCCATGCCCTCCGGGGTAGGACGAGGACGCGCCGAGGAAGGCGGTCTGTACGCCGTCGATGAGCGTGACGGGCGAGAACAGTCCCATCCAGGCGACGACGGCGGAGTCGCCCGAGTGCACGTCCGCGATGGCCTGGATGGTGGAGACAGCTCCGTACGAGATGGTCAGGACCGCGATGACGGCAGCGACGCCGAATCCGCGCCGGGGGGTGGCTGCCGCGATGACCAGGCTGATACCGGAGAACAGCAGGGAGAGCAGTGCCACGGAGACCAGTGCCTCGGCGAATCCCTTCGTCTGGTGGGCGAAGTCCAGCTTGGCGAGCAGCGCGCCCGCGTAGAGGACGAGCAGGGGCGCGGTCGTCAGGATGAACATCGCCGACGCCAGGGCCGCGTATTTGGCACGCACATAGTCGACGGTCTCCATGGGGCGCGAGAAATACAGCGGCACCGTCTTGAAGCGCAGGTCGCGGGAGACCGACTGGGGCGCCTGCGAGGCGACGTACAGACCGATGAGGGCCTGCATGATGATCGCGTAGCGCGTGTACTCGACGGGCAGGTCCTTCGCCTTGGTGGCGACGGCGACGGCCACCATGACCAGCGCGGGTACGCACATCACCACGAACAGCAGCATCGGCAGCACCTTGGACTTCACCGAGCGACCAAGACCGTAGGCGCCGCGCAGGGACTGCGAGTACAGCGAGCGGCGGGCGTAGGCGCGGCCCAGCCGGGGGCCGTCGTACGAGCGGTAGCCGATGTTGTGGATCCGAGTCTGCTCGGCCTCATCGACCGTGGGCTGCTCAACCGCCATGACCGACCGCCTCCTTCCGCTGTTCGTCGCTGTCCTTGAAGACCTCCGCGATGTGGTGCCTGCGCTGCTCCATGCGGACCAGACCGAGGCCCAGATCTGCGACGACGTCCCGGACGAGGTCGTATGTCTGCTCACCTGTCGCGGTCAGCAGGAGGATGTGCCCGGCGCCCGGCAGTCCGCTGCCGTCGTGCGTGGTCACCCCGCGCGCGTGGAGCGCGTCGCGCACCGCGCGGGTGCCGTCCGGGTGTTCGTCGGTGTCGGTGACCTCGATCGCGAGGGTCGTGGTGGTCTGGGTGAAGTCCCGGGTGGAGCTGGAGCGCAGAAGCCTGCCGCCGTCGACCACGACGACGTGGTCGCAGGTGCGCTCCAGCTCGCCCAGCAGATGGGAGGTGACCAGGACCGAGATGCCGAAGTCCGTGTGGACGCGGCGGATCAGGCCGAGCATCTCGTCCCGGCCGACCGGGTCGAGGCCGTTGGTCGGCTCGTCCAGGAAGACCAACTGCGGGTCGTGGACGAGGGCCTGGGCGAGCTTCACGCGCTGCTTCATGCCGGTCGAGTAGCCGCCGATGGGGCGGTAGCGCTCCTCGTACAGACCGACGTGGCGCAGCGTGTCCGCGGTGCGCTCGCGGGCGGCGGCCGGCGGCAGTCCGGACATGCGTGCCATGTGCACGACGAACTCGGTGGCCGACACGTCGGGCGGCAGGCAGTCGTGCTCCGGCATGTATCCCACGCGTTCGCGGATGGCGCCGCCCTTGGTGGCAACGTCGAGTCCGAGCACTTCGGCGCGGCCCTCGGTGGCGGGGGACAGACCCAGCAGGATCTTGATCAGTGTGGACTTGCCGGCTCCGTTGGCACCGACGAGCCCCGTCACACCGGGTCCGACGTCCACGGAGAGCCGGTCAAGCGCGGTCACCCTCGGGAACCGCTTGCTCAGGCTTTCGGTCGCGATCACAGTCACGTCTTCGACGGTAGTGACGCAGGCCACGTACGTCGTCAGACCGCAGAGCCGTCTTGGAGTCAGACTCCAGTCGTACGGGACCGTAAGGGTCACCCTGAGGTCGAACAACCGGTCGGTCGTGCGGGCCGCGTCGTCGCGGTTGTCCACAGGCCGCGCACCTCCTGTTGACGCGGACTCCCACACCTGCGAGATTCACGGATGTCATGTGACGAGCAGGTACTGGGGCCGAGCCGAGTGGCGTCAGGGGACGAGGGGCTCTCCGGGGAGCGCGCGAGCGCTGGGTGCGAACCGGCGGAGTCGAGCGGTGCGTGGCCGAGTTGGGCGATCCGGAGCAGCCCACGGTGAGCTCGTACACGGCTGTCCGGACAGCACGGAGGTCAGGTCGGAGGTGGCCACCCGCCTCGCCGGCCGTTTCCATGTCGTGCGGTACGACGTCGGACAGCACGACCTCCGTGGCCACGGCCGGTCGACGGCGCTCGAGCCGCTGCGTGCCGGCTTCACGCTGGAGAAGCTGACGGACGACTTCCTGGCGGCCACGGTCAGCGGCCGCGGCCGACCGGTGCACCTGGTGGGGCAGGACTGAGGATCGTTGCAGTCCTGGGAGTTCGTCACGGTGAAGCGTGCCGAGGGCCGCATCGCATCCTTCACGTCGATGTCGGGACCGTCCCTGGACCACTTCGGACACTGGATCAAGGAGCGGAAAAGGAGGCCGGTTCCGCGTCGGTCGGGCCAGCTCCTCGTCCCGGGCGCCAAGTCCTGGTACGTCCTGCCTGCTGCACACCCCCGTCCCGCCGGAACTGGCCTGGCACGGTCCCCTCGGCCGCCACTGGCCCAGAATCATCCAGCGCGTCGAGAAGGTGTCCGGCAACCATCCGACCAAATCGCCGCCTTGGGACGCGTCTCATGGCGCGTGGCTGTACCGCGACAACGTACGGTCCCGGCCTGGCCACCCGCGCACGGGCGCATATGCGCACGCGTCCGTGCAGCTCATCACGCCCCTGGGTGACGCGTTCCTGTCGGGGCGGCTCTGCGATGAGTTGGAGCGGTGGGTTCCCCAACTGACACGCCGCTCGTTGCCGGCAAGCACCGATCCCGCGCACTCATCCCGATCAACTTTTCGCTTGGATCACAGAGTTGATCACTCTCTTTCAGAAAAAGGGGCAGTTGACGTCGAGCCGGTTACGCGGTCCGTCATCGGGCTGGCCGAACGCCCCTGACGCAACCTGCACCTTGAGGAGATCGGCTACACATCACCCATAATCACGCATAGTTGGCGAACATGCCTGAAAGTGCTGCCCAGTTGTCCACAGATTTGTGATTTCGCTTGTGGATAAACGTACTTGGCTGTGGATCAAACATCGGGCACAAAATCATGTGCGTGATCCGCGTCTCTCCCGCACGCATGACCCCCTCCGTCCCCGAACCGCGCCGTGCGCCCGGGCGCGGCAGGCGGGCGTTCGCCGCGACCTGGTGGGGCCAGGCATGGGTGGCGGCCCTGGAGGACTCCAACCTGGACTCCGGACGCCTGTCCCGCGGACGCACCTACGCCCGCCAGGGCATGGTCGGCCCGGTCACCGTCGCCCAGGCCAGCTCAAAGCAGCCGTCCAGGGCAGCCGCCCCCGCCGTACCGCTCCTCGGTCCACCTGCCCGTCCTCACCGGCCCGCAGTGGGACACCCTGCTCGACACCGTCGCGGCCCGCGCGGGGCATCTCGCCGCGCTCCTCGAGGGCGAGATGCCCGGCGAACTCGTCGACGACGCCCGCCGGGCCGGCGTTCCCCTGCTCCCGCAGCCCACCGAACTCGACCCCGAGTGCTCCTGCCCCGACCGGGGATACCCCTGCAAGCACGCCGCCGCCCTCTGCTACGCCATCGCCGCCACCATCGACGACGACCCGTTCGTGGTCTTCGCACTGCCGGGCCGCGGACGGGAGGAAGTCCTCGCCGTACTGCGCGCACGCCGCACCGCGGACCGGGCGGCGGACACACGGCCCGCTCCGGCCGAAATCCCCGCCGCCGGTGCCTACGCCGCCTGGGCCACCCCGGCCGAGCACCCCCCTCGGCTGCCCGGCCTCCCCGTGCCGTCCCCCCACCCCGCCACCCTGCCCGTCCCACCGCCGCCCGACAGCGGCCTGTCCGCCACGGACCTGGAACGCCTCATGGAGGACGCCGCCACCCGCGCCACCCCTCTCCTGGCAGGCGACACCACCAGCTGCACCTGACCCAGCACCTGGACGCCGTACGCATCGCCGCGACCGGCCCCGGACCCGAGTGGTTCCACCACCTGATCCAGAGCACCGGCGCCAAACCATCCGGCTTCGCCCGCCTCACCCGCGCCGGCGCCACGGCGGCCCCACCGGCGTCACCGTCGCGGAACAGCCCCACAGTCCCGACCCGGCGACGATGACAGCCGCTCGTGCCGCCCTGACCGAAGCCCTCACCGAGATGACCACCACGCCGGTCTCTCTCCGGCGGCGTGACAGGTGTGACAGGCATGGCAGGAATAACGCTGCGTGACGGACCGTGATGGTGCTGGTGAGAAGCGTCACGACTCATATGTGCGGACTCCCGCACGGCCGTGCGGGCATATGCGCGAGAATGGGCCGGTGACCTCAGCGACCAGACAGCCCGAGACCCCGGCCTCCACCCTCCCGCCCCGGCTGATCGCGACCGATCTGGACGGCACCCTCCTGCGCGACGACAAGTCGGTCTCCGAGCGCACGGTCGCCGCACTGGCCGCCGCCGAGGCCGCCGGCATCGAGGTGTTCTTCGTCACGGGCCGCCCGGCCCGCTGGATGGACGTCGTCAGCGACCACGTGCACGGTCACGGGCTGGCGATCTGCGGCAACGGCGCGGCCGTGGTCGACCTGCACGGCGGCCCCGGCACCCACCGCTTCGTCAAGATCCGGGAGCTGGCGCGGGAGAACGCCCTCGACGCCGTACGACTGCTGAGGGACGCCGCGCCCGGGACGGTGTACGCCGTCGAGCAGACATACGGCTTTCACCAGGAGTCCGCGTACCCGAAGGTGCACGTGGAGATCCCGGACTTCCTCGCACCGGCCGAGGAACTGCTCGCGCCGGATGCCCCCGGTGCACACGAGCCGGTTCTGAAGATCCTCGCGTACCACCCGGAGCTGGACCCGGACGCCTTCCTGACCCTGGCCCGCCTCGCCGTCGGCGACCGCGCCACCATCACCCGCTCCAGCCCCAGCGCGCTGCTGGAGATCAGCGGCCCCGGTGTCTCCAAGGCGAGCACGCTCGCGCTGTGCTGCGCCGAGCGCGGCATCTCCCACGAGCAGGTCATCGCCTTCGGCGACATGCCGAACGACGTGGAGATGCTCACCTGGGCGGGCCAGTCGTACGCAATGGGCAACGCGCACCCGGACGTGATCGCCGCGGCGTCCGGGCGGACGGTCGCCAACAACGACGACGGGGTGGCCGTGGTGATCGAGCGGATACTCGCGGACCGGTTGTAGTCACCTGCGAGGGAAGCTCGGCAACTCGGTAAGAGGGGCGCTCAGTAAGGAAGCTGCGCCCTCACCGAGCCGCCAGCAGTTCGCCCTCTGCCTCCCGCGCGACCATCTCCCGCAACGGTCCCTCCACCGTCGCCAGTTCGGCGTACGCACCCCGCTGGACCACACGCCCCTTTGCCAGCACGATCACCTCGTCGACCGCATCGAGCCCGGTCAGCCGGTGGGTGATCAGCAGCGTCGTGCGGCCCTGTGTGGCGGCCAGCAGGTCCGCGGTGAGCGCGTCCGCTGTCGGCAAGTCGAGGTGTTCCGCCGGCTCGTCGAGGACGAGGACCGGAAAGTCGGCGAGCAGTGCCCGGGCCAGGGCGAGCCGCTGCCGCTGGCCGCCGGACAGCCGCGCGCCGTGCTCGCCGATCAGCGTGTCGAGGCCGTCGGGCAGCCCGT
This sequence comes from uncultured Streptomyces sp., assembly GCA_965654005.1. GTDB lineage: Bacteria > Actinomycetota > Actinomycetes > Streptomycetales > Streptomycetaceae > Streptomyces. The sequence continues at coordinate 13,643 of CBFHCJ010000089.1, forward strand.
CGGCCCAGTCGAGGAGCCGCGCCGCCGCGAGCGCGTCGCGAAGCTCCCCCTCGCTCGCGTTCTTCCGCGCGAGCAACAGGTTCTCCCGCACCGAACTGTCGAAGAGGTGCGCGTCCTGGGCGCACAGTCCGACCAGACGTCGTACGTCGTCGCCGTCGAGGGCGTACGCGTCCGTGCCGCCCAGCGTGTAGGAACCGGCACTCGCGTCCAGGAACCGCAGCAGCACCTGGGCGAGAGTCGTCTTGCCCGCGCCGGAGGCGCCCACCACGGCGACCCTGCGCCCCTGTTCGAGAGCGAGGTCCAGCCCGGCGAGCGCGTCCCGGTGCTGCCCCTCATGGCGGGCGGCCACTCCTCGCAGGACGAGCGGGAACGGCGACCCGGGCATCGGCTGAGGCCGCTCCGGTTCGCGTACGGGCTCGGGGGCGTCCAGCACCTCGTAGACGCGTTCGGCGCTCCTGCGCACCCGCTGCCGGTGCTGGACGGCGAGCGGCAGACCCAGGACCGCCTCGAACGCGGCCAGGGGGGTCAGGACCACGACGGCCATGGCCACGCCGCCGAGCCGCCCGTCGGCAACGGCCTGCGCGCCCACGAGAGCGGCGGCCGCGACGGTCAGCCCGGTGAAAAGCGCGGTGAGCCCGTCACCGAGCGCGGTGGCGGTGGCGGCTCGGGAGGCGATGCGGGTGAGCACGCTGTCCGCCCGGCGCGCCTCGGCGGTCCGCGCGGGCAGCGCACCGGCGACCGTCAACTCGGCCGTCCCGGTGAGAAGATCGGTCACCCGGGTCGCGAGGACGCCCCGGGCGGGCGCCAGCCTCCGCTCCGCGCGGCGTGCCACGGCACCGGTCACCACAGGAACGCCGACGCCGGCCGCCACCAGCCCGACGGCGAGGGC
>CBFHCJ010000090.1:0-14488 GCA_965654005.1 uncultured Streptomyces sp.
GGGGCCGGGGCCAGCGCCCGCCGCGCGGCCCCGGGCTCCGCCCCGCCCCGCGGCCCCCGGGGGCCGCGGGCCGACCGCCCCTTTCGGGGGCGGTCTCCCCCGGCAAGCGCAGCGCGCCAGGGGCGAGGTGCCGGTAAGCGAAGCGCACCGGCATACCTCGCTGCTGAGATCGTGGTCGGGGCGGCGGGTCAGGCGCTCGACTCGGCCGCGATCTCAGCCTGGACGCGCCTGCTGCCGGTCACCTGCCTGTCGGTCCACTTCTCCGGAGCCTCCAGGCTCCGGTGGCCGGCGCTTGCGTCGGCCGTTCCCGAGGACCACTACTCGGGCCACGTCTCGCGGGCCATCCGGATCGCGGTCTCCGGGTCGGGCCAGCAGAACAGGCGGTCGGCAGACAACGCGCCGATGCTGTCGGACCAGCCCAGTTCGGTCAGCGCCATGCCCCCGCCATACGCGGGCACGGCCACCGACCAACCGGCCTCGTACGGGGCGCTCCCCCGCCTCAGCCGCAGCTGGATCCCTCCGTGGTCCGGGAGGAACACCCGGTACTCGGTGGCGTCGGCGGCGAGGGCCCGCGCGCGGTCCAGCTCGGCGCGAAGGCGCTCGACCTCGGTCACCAACTCCTGCTCTCGGGTGGTCGTCATCGGGTACCTCCATGGTCTCGGGGTCAGTTGGCGAACGGGTCACACATCAGGTGCAGGGGCTCTCGGAGTTCGGGTGCGACGGGGAGGTCGCAGACGACGCAGGTGGGCGCGGCCTTGGCCTTGGCCTTGGCGGACCCGGCCTGGGCGGTCAGGGTGCGGTCGACGGGCAGTCCGGCGGCGCGGCGGCGGGCCTGCTCGGGGCGGGCGTAGTCGCGCGGGCTGACGCCGAGCGCGGCGGCGTTGCCCTCCAGTTCGGCGGGCGTCTCCCAGCGGGTGCGGCGGCGGTCGGCCTTCTGCGGCGGGACGACGTGCTCGCCGGTCATCTCGCCGGTGGTCAGGTCGACGTCGGGGCCGAACATGTCGGTGCCCCAGGCCAGACCCCAGGACTCAAGGAGCTCGCGGACGGCGGCGCGGGCGCCCTCCTCCATGTCCAGCCCGGCCTGGATGGCGTTGTCGGAGGCGACCTTGACGGCGACGCGGACCTGTCCGCGGCGTCCGGGGTGGGCGGCGACCTTCGTCTTCCAGGGGTCGGGGGCGACTTGGACCAGGACGGCGGTGACGTCCTTGCGGTCTTCGTCCTGCAGAACGTCCTGGGCGTCGCGCTCGACGGCACCGGTCAGCCGTTCCAGGCGTTTGCGCACGTCACCGGCCCAAGTGAGCATGCGGGAGCCCTTGGTGGCCCGCTCGTACTCGCGGTACAGCTCGCGCTCGGCGCCGTCGCCAGCGAGGGCCAGGCGCAGGATCTCCATCGCGGTCCGGCCGTCCTTCCGGCCAGTCTTGTTGTCGCCGCGCAGCAGCTCGTTGCCAAGCGCGCGGGCGCGGGCGGCCTGGCCGATCTCCTCGCGGATGTCGGCGATCAGCGCGTCCGCGTCGGCTTCGGCGCGGGTCTCGCCCTGCAGGCGGGCGCGGTCTCGGCGGGCGCGGGCGTCCTTGAGGCGTCGTGCCTGCTCCTTCGTGGGACGGGCGTCCCTGGAAACGTGGTTGACCGGGGCGCCGGGCTCCGGGTCGGGCTTCTCCTCGTCCCTGTCCTGGACCTTCACGAGGTAGCGGGCGAGGTCGGCGGCGCCCTCGGCGCCCCGGCGGGCGGGGTCGACCTTCACGCCGTGCTTACGGCTGGGTCGGCCCAGGCCGTGGTGCTTGCACTCGGCCTGCCACCGGACGTACAGCTCGGCCTCGATGGCCTTGGCGACGTCGTCGGTGACGGGTTCCTCGAACCACACGATCGCGTGAATGTGCGTGTGCCAGCCGTTGGCCCACGAATGGGTGACCTCCAGGGCCCGGGTGGCGCCGACGATGCCGTACTCCTTGCGCATCTGGCGCCACCACCGGCTCTGGAGCATCCGGCGCCAGGCGTTGGCCGTGCGCTGGAGCTGACCGGGCCTGATCTGCTGCTTTCCGTCCTTGTCCTTCACCGGCTTGCCGTCGCGGTCGAAGACCAGGCGGTCCTCCAGGACTGCGTGTTCGCCGTGGCGGGAGGTGAAGGTGGCCATCGCCATGCCGTGTCCGGCGTGGGTCTTGCCGCGGTCCGCCGGATCGCCGGTGCACAGCTCGGCGTCGTGCTCCAGGCCCCAGGCGTGGGCGTACGTCTCCATGAGCGCGGCACGGTCGGCGCGGACCACCGGCATGCACTCCGGGCACGACCAAACCGACCCACACCGGAACAATCCGGAGAACCCGCCGGATCCGTCAGCCTTTTGAGTGACCGCCACGGCGCCGCCGACCGTCTTCACCGCGCACGCCTTGACCGACTTCAGGGTGCTGATCGCGCGGGCTTCGTCCAGGAGCCGCATGCGCTTCTGCAGCTTGTTGTTGCGCTGTTCGTACTTCTCGCCCAAATCCGGCGTACCGGGCTCCGGTTCGGTGCGGTTTTCGTCGGGGTGTTCGCGCAGGTCACTGGCGGTTTCGGCCGTCGAAGCGGCAACACTGTTCTCTGCTTTCCCAGGCGACCCGCCGTCAGGGCCGATCTGGGGTGCCGCACCCTGGTGTTGAGGGTGGCTGGCGGGGGTGGTGCGGGCCGTGGTGAAGCCGCCGCAGCCGCAGGCGCACAGGACGCGCGGCGCGTCCGTGGCCTTCTGGCGGGCCTCAGCGGCCATCTGAGCGGCTTTCGGGTCGCGGAAGCGCCCCATGGCCTCGCCGAGCGCGGCACGGGCGTCCTCGCCCATCTTCGAGTTGGCGACGGCGGCCTTGTACTCGGCGGCGACGGCGGCGCGCCGGGCGCGGTCCGCGGGCGTCTCCACGGCCTGGTGCTCGCCCTCGGGCAGCTCGGGCGTCAGGACGCCAGCGGCGATGAGGGCCTGCGACGTCCAGAAGAGGGCCGTCTCGGCCGTGGCCATCGCCACCTTCGCCTCGACCTGCTCCTTGTGGCGCTTGGCGCGGGCCTCGCGGCGACGCTGGGCGTTGGAGCGGTGGGAGGCCGCAGGAGCGTCCAGCTCACGGCGGCGGTCCGCGCCCGTGGCGCGACTCACTGCGGCAGGCTGGGGGTCAAACGCGGAGGAACCCGGCGTATCGCACGGGTGATCGTCAGGCTCAGTGACCTGAACAGGTGTTGCGGGACTCCCGTCCCCGGGTACGCTGATCAAAGCGTTGGGTCCTTATCGTTCTCGCCGGCCAAAGCGAACGTTGGGTGAGGACTCACGTGGGGCGCTTTCCGGAACTCTCACATCCCGGGGCGCCCCGCTTTTTTGTTGTCAGCAGTGATCCAATCACCAACTGGTGACCAATATCCACTGCGACGCCAAAAGTGGCCCCTGAGATCTTCAGGAGGCGAACGAAGGCCCGCGACAGTTCCCGTGTCGCGGGCCTTCGTGTTGCTGGTGTCCGCCGTCAGGCGGGACGCCTGGCCTGGGTGTTACGCGGTCCGGTCGGGGTCCTGGGCGGCGATCTGCGCGAGCCACACGGTGAGGGTCGCCCGATCGACGGCGTCGAGGGCGACAAGGAGGGTCGCGAGCGACTGCCGGTAGGTGGCGTCCTTGGCGGTCGTCCCGGCCGGGGTGACGGTCATCTCCAGGTGATCGCCAAGGATGTTGTAGGGCCGGTCATCCCCGGGGGTGTCGAGCCAGGACCGGCCGGTGAGGGCGCCGTACGCGGCGCGGCCAAGGCCGGTCTGCATGTGCGAGACCGCGGCGCGGAGGTGGGCGACGTACTCCCGCAACTCCTCCGGGCTGCTGACCTCCTGGCCCTGCTCGACCCAGGTGTCCTCGGCGATGGGGATCGTGGGGGTCGTGATGTCGGTCATTGGTGGTTCCTCCTCGGTGGTGGTGTCAGTCCTTGTACGCGACGGCGCCGAGGCCGTTGTGCGCGCGGTCGAGGGCTCCGCGGAGGGTCTCGGCGGCTCCGGCCGCGATGGTGAGGCCGTCGTGCGCGGCCTTCAGGTCGGCGGCGAGGGTGTCGCGGTCGCTCTTGAGGTGGTTCTCCTCCTCAAGACGCTTGAGGAGCTGGGCGATCTGCTCGATAGCCTGCGGGAGCATCCCGGCCGTGTAGGAGAGATTGCCGACGACGCTGTACGCGTCGCCCGGGTACTCCCAGTCGGGGCGGGGGCTGCTGAGGGTGGCGTGGTTGAGGGCGCGGATCGCGTCGCCGGCGGTGTCGGCGAGCTGGGCGGGGGTCTTGGCGGTCATGGGGTCGATCCTTCCAGTCGGGTGTGTCAGTGGTCTCGGAAGTCGCTGATGTCGCCGCAGCGCATGCTGTTGTTCGGCGTGGCCTGGGCGGTGTAGGGGGTGAGGCCCTGGTCGGTCCACATGTCGCGGGCGACCTGGGCGTGGGCGGCGCAGACGTAAGCGGTGGCGTCGAGACTGCCGTGGGCGGTCCCACGGGCGGGGCTGTACGCCTCGATGGCCGCGGTGACCTTGGCGGTGCAGATGTGCGGCATCGTGCCGAAGCGGATGGTCATGGTCTTCAAACCTCGGTCGACTGGGTGACTCGGCGCCAGGACTCGCGCAGCCTGACGGCTCCGCCGACGTAGCCGAGTTCGCGGTAGCGGGCTTCCATCTCCCGGTAAGAGCGCGGGGGGTTGGTCTCGGTGACGATCATGTGCACGACGGCGTCCATCTCGACGTCGGACACGGCACCGGGCTCGGGTACGTCCGTGTCGGCTCCCGTGTCGGCGTCCGTGTCGCGCAGGTCAGGGGCCGTGTCGGGCAGCGACACGGGCTCGTACCACGCGGCGGGCTCCGGCTCGGGGACCGGCTCGGGCTTCGGCTTGAACTGCACCGGCTGCAGCTGCGGCTCGGGCTGCGGGGCGGGGGCCGGCTGCGGGATGGGAGCCGCGGCGGTGGCGGTGCGGGTGCGGTGCTGGAGCACCAGGGCGTCGGCGTCGGTGATACCGGCGCGCAGTGCGAGGGCGAGCAGGGTCCAGCACAGGGCGAGCAGGGTGCTCATGACGACGAGCGTCACGGTCACCAGGTCCCGGCCGCCCTCGTGGACGTGGGCGGTGATCTCGGCGCCGTAGCCGATGGCCATCACCGCGCCGGCCGTGGCCTGCACGGCGGTGGACCGGGTGACCGCGCTGCTGAGCAGGATCAGTTCGGCGGCCAGGACGAGGACCTGGAGGGCGACGGGCAGCGCCCAGGCGGCCGGGGCGGGCAGCCGGTGGGGCAGGTAGCCGCGCAGGGCCCAGACCTGTACGGCGGCGAAGGTCAGGCTGCACAGCAGCAGGACCCACAGGCTGACGTACGTGATGGACCGGTAGATCGCGGTAGTGGTGGTGCGCATCTGCTGCGCGACCATCTCCCGCACGAGCAGATCGCCCGTGCCGGGGGCCGTGTCGGCGGCCGTGTCGCGCAGGTCAGGGGCCGTGTCGGGGGTGTGTCGGACCGCCAACGGCGGCTGGACGGTAGACATGTGACTCCTTGGGTCGGGGGCCGGGCGGCCTTCGGTGGCCGCCCGGCAATGGGAGGTCAGGAGCAGGAGGGGCACCTCTGCGACGGCGCCGAGCTCTCGAACCAGTTGCCGCACTGGCTGCACTGCCACATGTTCCGCAGCACGTACGGGAGTCGGCTGATCATGCGGCACCTCCGCACGACTGACCGGCCTGGTGCCAGTTACCGCAGCGGGTGCAGGCGTACTCAGGGCCGAACCCGACCACGCCGGGCTGGCACCAGGCACCGCACCGGCCGCACACCAGCTGGCCGCCGCTGGGGGTCATCGGGCGTCCGCAGCACGTCATCGCCTGCCGCCCTTCGGGGTGCCCGGCACCGGCTTGACCGGCGCGGGGAACCAGCCACCGCGCGACGACTGGTAGGTGGTGGCGTGGCGGGCCTGCTCCTCGTCGCTCAGCTTCTCGCGCAGCTCGGCCTGGGGGATGGACCTGCGGAATGCCATGATGTGGCTCCGTCTCGTGATCGGGATGGATGCCGGGGCGCCCCGCTTGCTTGGCGGTAGGAGGGGCGCTTTCGGCGTTTTTGTGAGGCTCTGGGTCAGTTGGTGGCGCGCAGCTGCTTCATGGCGGCCTCGATGTCCCGGTGCGTGGCGCCGAGGTCGAGCGCCTGCCCGAGCGCGGCGAGCGGGATCTTCGGGTCGGTGAGACAGTCGGGCCCGCCGTGCTCGATCGCGGTGCGTGCCGCCTCGGCGATGGCCTGCTGCTTATCCATTGGGGTCCTTTCGTATGGGGGTTCGGGCTGCGGACGGGTCACGCCCGGAGGCGGACCCAGGTGGCGATCGCGAAGACCGCGACCACCACAGCGACCGAGAGAGCGCGTCGGGCCGGTGTCGCCAGGAAGGGCGGCTGGGGCGGCTCGGGCGGTCCCTGGATCTGCTCGCCGTCCGGGATGTGCCCGGCGTGGGCGAGGGCTCGATGCCGGTCCCGTTCCGTCTCGACTGCTCGTCGGGACGTCACGGTCGGCGACGTCGTACGGCACTGCTCGCACCGGTAGCGGTACACGTATCTCCTTCGGAAGGTGTGGGTTCTGGCCCTGCGACCGTCACCCTGTCCCCTCTCGCGACCGGGCGGTAGAGGCGGGTAGGAGGAGTAGGTAGGGGGCCGGTAGGCGGGCGGGTAGTCGCTGGCTTGACCTGCGGAAACTACCCGGCTACCCGGCCTCTTGAGGGGGGCCCGTGGAGGCAGCCGGGGAGGGGCCGGCGGAGCCCTCAGCGGGCACCTTGGAGAGGCCCACGACGGGGGGCTGGGAGGGCACCACGGACAGGCCCCGCGCGGGCCCCTCCCCGACCCCCTCGGCGGGAGGCTGCGGGAGGTGCCGGAGACGCACCCCGTCGCGCACCCGCTGGGCCCTCCCCTGAGGGGTCTTGAAGATGAGCTTGAACGACTCGACCGGCAGGCCCCACGACTCAGTCAAGGCGGTCTTCAACTCGCCCTTCTCCCACCCCTCGAAGAGGGGCTCGGCGAGCAGGTCTTCCAGATGCGCGCCCTGGTGCTCGTGGCGGGTGGCGACCTCACGGATGAGGTCCGCCACCTCCCCGGCCTCGATGCCGGGCAGCTCCTCGTGCTCGAACTCGTCGGCCAGCACCGGCTCGTCGTCCCCGGCATCGCGGGTGCGGTCCGCCGGGGCAGACTCCCCTGCCGGCATCCGCGCCTTGGCCTCGGCGGGGGCGTGCTTCTTCGCCGCGACCACCCAGCCGACGACGGCGGCCGGGATGGCGTACCCGACGAAGGGGCCGGTGACCGCGACGATCGTGTGCACTCCGGCGTAGGCGCCCAACGCGACGCCTCCGGCCCGGATGCCCGCCTCCTGCAGTCCGTCCTCCCACACCCACTTCCAGCCCTTGCCGAGCAGGACTGCACTCCCCGCCCCTACCCCGGCCAGCGGAACGGCCAGAGCGGTGCGGGTAGGGAGGTAGGGCCGCAGCTCATCGCGCAGCGCGGCGATCCGGCCGGGCTCCGCGACGAGTTCGAGGTGCGGGTGCTCCTGCTCCTGGACGTCTTCCTCGACGGGCAGCTGCTCGGCGGCGCTCATGCCATCCCCACCGCGTGCGCGCCGGTCAGGACGAGCGCCTGGGGCAGACCCCAGACGCCTCCGGCCTGGGCCCACACCCCTGCAGCCAGGATGCCCAGGAACGCGGCGGCACCTGGCCTGGGCTCGCGGAAGTACATGACTGCCGCCAGGATCAGCGACACCGCGCCGAGCCCGGCGCTTCCGAAGCCTCCGCCGGTGAACACCTGGGCGAACCCGTCGGACAGGCTCTTGCCCGTCGTCCACAGCGATCCGGCGCTCATGTAGCAGGTGCCCGCCGTGACCCCGAGAACCATGGCCTGCGTCGAGTCCAGCTTCTTGCGGATCTTGCCCTTACCGCCCTTGGGCTCCCTGGTCCCCGCCACCAAGGCGACGGTGAGCGCGGTAGCCAGGCCACCCATGCCGACGGTCCCGGCGACTTGGCTCCCCACGGAGAAATCGGCGGCCATCTGAACGTACTGAATGTGCTCGTGCATTGGATCCTCCGGGATCAGAACTGCGACGCGGGGGCGTACAGGGCAAGGGCGGTGATGGCGGACGCGAGAGGGATCCGGGCGACCCACGCGAGCGGGCCGGGCTGCCAGTGCCGGGTGCGGCTGTCCCAAAAGACCGCCAGTCCCAGGCAGATGCCGCCGCCGAGGGTGAGCGCGCCGCCGATGCTCGTCGACCGGCCGCAGTCCTCGATCCACCCGCGGATCTCGGGGGCCAGACCGCACCACCAACCGACTCCAGCGGCGCTGACGTTGTAGATCAGGCGCCTCGTACCGGGGCTGAGCGCGGTCCTCTCCGGAAGCGACGGGAGCGACGGGCGCGGCCAGTACCCGGCATCGCGCCGGAACCACCGCCCCTCCTCCTCATCGCCGTCCTCGGCCGCGTCCGTGTCGGCGTCCGTGTCGTCCGTGTCGTCCGTGTCGCCGTCCGTGTCAACGGGCTGCTTACGGACGGCGGGTGCGAGATCCTCGTCGGCCCACAGCTTGTCGAGCCAATCGCCCTCCCCGTCCGGCTGCTGCTCGACGGGGCGGGGCTGGTCTTCAGCAAGGCTGGTCGGCTTCACCGACCACCAGGGCGCCATTGCGGTCACAGCACACCACCGATCCGGATCAGAGCCGCCCTGATCCGCAACTCGTCGTCGCTGATCGGCTCCACCGACGACCGCTCGTCGCCGGACAGCTCGACCGCGTACGCGTCGGTCCGCTCTGTCTCGCGGCGGCGGATCTTGCTCCAGGCGCGCCGTAAGGCGTGCAGCATCGTGACCCCCTCCAGGGCGTGGGTGGCTTGTTTCTGCACGTCACGGCGCGGTTCTGGACCGCTGCCGATCAGCGCCAACACCACGAAGGTAGAAGGCTCATGACGAAGTGTCAAGACACTTCGTAAGCGTCTTGACTAATGTCAAGATTTGCGGTGCCCTTGCTTGACTGGCGACTAGCCTGGGTATTCGGAACTGCATCAGGGAGGACCGGAATGAACGCGAACACGATCGCGGCAGACATCCGTCGGAAGATCGCAGCAGGTGAACACCGGTACGGGACCCGGTTGCCCGGCGTACGAGACCTCGCCGAGCGGTACGGCGTCTCCCAGCAGACTGTGGCCGCCGCTTACGCGACGCTGGCCGCGCTGGGCCTGGTCAGGACGGAGCGGGGGAGCGGCACAGTCGTGACCGCCGGCCCCAGCGCCGACGCGCACTTGGGTACCTTCACCCCGCCCGACTTGGCTGCCGCCACGGCCTGGAAGCCGACACAGACCGAGGGCCAGGCGAGCGAGGAGACGACACTGGTCCGGCAGCTGGCCGCGCCAAAGGCCATGGAGGCGTGGGGAATCACCGAGGGCGACCAGGTGGTGGAGCGGACCCGCATCCGGTCGGTGGACGGCGTGCCCGTCCAGCACAAGCTGACCGTGATCCCGTACGAGCTGGCGGCGCGCAGGCCCGCGGACTACGACGGCGTTCCGCCGATGCTGGCCCCTGTCGGAGCCGAGCCGGTGCGTCCCCCGGAGGGCGTCCGCGTGGCCGACTGGCTCGGGTGGGACGTCGTCGGCACCTCGTGCATCATCACCACCGAACCGATGGACCAGGCAGCGTGCGCGGCCTTCAAGGTGCCTGAGGACACCCCGGGTTACCGCATCGCGGCGATCACGAAGGATTCGGCGGGGGCCACCGTCTCCGTGACCGTGACCACCGCACCCCTGCACCACCGCGTGACGCTGGATATCGTCGGCTGACACCCGCCAGATCACCGGCCCGTACCGACCCTCTCGGTGCGGGCCTTCGTCGTACCTCCGGCATGTGTCGGCGTCCGTGTCGCGCGAGGTCAGAGGCCGTGTCGGCCGTGTGGGCGTCCGGCGGCCGTGCCTTGTAACGGTCAAGGCACGGCTACGCGCCGGGGTTTACATGGCCAGTCGTCCGCCGGGTGCCGGGTCTCGCTGTTGTGCGCGTAGCCACAGGCTGGCGGGGGAGGGGAGGGGGGTCGGGTGCTGTCCGGTTTGCCGGTTTTCCGGACGGAGTTGGGCGGAGCACCGTACCCCCGCCGTCTCGGATGCGGGCGCGTGAGGCGACCGCACCGTCCGTCTGTGGCTGGCGGGGGGCAGCTGCTGCCGCGATGTGGTTGCTCGCCGCGCTCTCGCTCCGCTCGTGACACCGCCGTTGTCGCTGAGCGTCCGGCTGTCCCCGGCCGTGTCGGCTGGTGTGTCGCCCCAGGTCAGGGGCCGTGTCGGCGACTGGGGGAGTGGCGCCGGTCATCACGTCACCAGAGCGGCAGTTCCTCCCCGGCCGCGACCGGCGCCGACGACCTGGGCGCGGGCAACCGCCGGTCCGGCTGCGGGATTTCATCACGTGACGAAACGGGAGGGGGTGGGGCTAGGCCGAGGGCTGCCTGCTCCGCCGCGTGCACGGCCGCCTGTGTCCGCTCCTGCTCGCGGCGGTGCTCGTACGCCCGCTGACGGCAGGAGCGTCGGCAGTACCGGGGCGTCCGTCCCACCCCCGCCGGGCGGTACGGCTGGCCGCACCACTCGCACCAGCGATCCCGGATCCGGCCCTCATCATCCAGTTTCGTCACGTGACGAAACTTACCGTGCGCGATGCCCTGCAGCCCCCCGAGCAGCCCCCGTTGTCGCCGAATTCCGCGGTGACCGGGGGGTGCTGGGTTGATGTGTCGATGTGGTTCGCGCAGGTCACGACCTGTCGGACCGCCGACGCGATGCCACATCACCGGACACGTCGACGAGGACCAGGAGCACGGCACCGACAGGCCGCGCCAAAGCGCCGGCACTTCGCCGACACATCGCGGGTCAGGCCGTGGTGCACCCGGCGGCGTCCAGCGCCTCGGCGATGATGCCCCGCTCAGCGCCGGTCAGCGGACGCGTGCTGTCCCACTCGTTGTTGGGGTCCCAGCCGAACAGGATGACCGGGCCGCGCGTCTCGGCACCGGCGCCCGCCGGGAATCCGGCGACAAGGGCCAGGACCTGGGAGGCGTACGGGTTGGGCGCGTACTCCTCCGTGAGGAGCAGCGCGCAGTCCGACATGGCGATCCGCAGCCGCGAGCCGTCGGTCAGGAACGCACGGCCGATGCCGTGAGGGCCCAGCTGCCTCTCAGCGGTGGCGATGGTGTCGCCCCACTCGGCACGGCCATCGGGGTGGATCAGGATGTAGACGGGCGCCTGCGCGCGAGCACCGCGCGGAACTTCGTTGGTCATGGCCGCGAGCGTAGAGCGCCGGTGTGACAGTCCTCAGCCGTCCGGCCCGGCGAGCCCGGCCTGCGTCGCCGCGTACGTCATCGACCCCGGCTGTACGTCATCGCGTTGACGTACAGCATGATCGGCCTCCGATCGGCCGTGATTGGCCCCGCATTGGCCTGCCGGGCCAATCACGGCCGATCGCCAGCCAATCGCCAGACCGATCCTGAGCTGGGCGGACCAATCAATCCAATCAGCGGGTGACTCCCCCCATCAGGGCGCGACTTCGGTGCCCGAGGCGCCTTACGAGGCGCCCTGGCTCAGTCAGACTGCACTCCATGAGCACCACACGCCGACCACTGGGCACCGGCCCCGCGACAAGCACCAGCACAACGACGACGTCCGCCCCTCGTCTTCTGCCCGTCGAGCGCGCCGAACTGGCCGACGTCAACGAGCACCAGGACGTCGCCATGCGCAGAGGCCGGCGGACCCTCGGGCCGGGCAACGCTCCACCGTCGAACGGGTCCGGTGGTGTGGAGACAGGTGTGTCGGCGTCCGTGTCGCGCAGGTCAGGGGCCGTGTCGGCCCGTGTCGGCCCTGTGTCGGCGGACCCGGGCCACCCCTGCTGAGGGGCGGTGTCCCCCAGCGCGAACGGCGGTCCGCCGAACGGGACCTGGTCGCGCTGGGGGATGCCGACCGGAGCGGGGGTCTGGGGGGCGGCGAAGCCCCCCAGCACCCACGCTCGGGTTCATAGTCCGTGGCCCCGGCCCCGGTTCGGCGGGGGCGGCTGACGCAGGTGCGGGGGCTGCTCGTCCGGGCGTGGCCCGGTGTAGCGGCGGCCGGTACCGGCCTTCCTGGTCTTCTTCCCGTCCTTGGTGGGTCGGGCGGCGGCGGACCGTGCGCGTGCCTCGGCCTTGCGCTGTGCTTCCGGCATCGTGGTCCGCAGGGTCTGCTCCTGGCGGAGCCTGGCGGCCTTGGCCTGCTCCGCGGTGCGCTGGCGCTCGTACCTCGCTGCGTCGAGCTGCGCCATCTCCCGGCGTGCGACGCCGTGGGCCTGGTCGAGTTCCTGGGCGGAGCGCAGCAGCTCGGGCCAGTGCTCGGTGACGCGCTCCTGCTCGGCGACCGGGTCGGCCAGGCCGGACGTCGTGACCGCCTTCATGTGGGCCTCGCCCGCTGTGCGGCGGGCCTGCGTGCCCTGATCGACGTAGAGGTGGATGGCCTCCCCTGCGGTCTCCGCCTTCTTCGTCTCCTCCTTCTTGCTGGTCTTCAGCTTCCACAGCTCGACCCGCCCGAGGTTCTTGCGGGCGTCGGCCTCTTTCCAGATCTTCCGCGCGGCCTCGGCGGCGGTGTCCGCCTGTTTGGCCAGCTCCGTCTGCTCGCGCACCACCGTGAGGTGCGGCTCGGCCTCGGCGAGGCGGGCGCTGAGCTTGTGCAGGGCCTGGACCTGTTCGCCGGTGACCGCTCCCGTGGCCAGGCCGTCCCAGCTCCGCGCGGCACGCTGGGCGGCGTCGCGACTGTGGGCGAGGCGTTCGGCCTCCCGCTCGGCTTTCTGCAGCGCGGCCTTGAGCTTCTCGGCGCCGAGCGCGCCGTAGGGGCGGCGCCGCTTGTCGTCCCAGGCCGGGACCGATTCGGCGGGTACGACCCGTTCGACAGGTGTCGGTTCGCCTCGCTGCTTCATCCGCCACTGCTCCAGCAGGCGCTGGGCAGGGTCGGTGGACAGGGCGGGGTGGTCGGCGGGGACGATGCCGCGTTCGGCCTGGCCGCGCTGCAGGATCTGCGCGGCCTGGCGGGCGAACTCGGCGACGTCCTCCTCGGCCTGGTCCTCGACCAGGGTCCGCGACGTCGCGGGGGCGCCGACCTGTCGTACGGCGACCGTACCCGGCGGCGGGTCCCCCAGGACCGGCTGCAGCGCGGCCCATCGCAGATCCTTGGCGACCTTGGAGGCGGGGAACCAGATCTGTTCGCCGGCGCCGTCGGCCAGGCCGTCGAGCGTGAAGGAGTAGCCGTTCATGCGACCGGTCGTCGCGACGTTCGCGCGGAAGCTCACCCCGGCGTCGGTGAGGCCGGACTCGAAGGCGTCGCGGCCCAGCCCCCGGCTGGCATCCCGTACTTCCCGCACGATCCGTCGGAGCTCCTCGCGCTCGGGCGGCGCGGCCGGCTCCGGTCCCCGGCGCCGGTTCGACGCCTCCAGCTCGTTGTTGCGGACCTGCGGACCCTCGGCCCGGAAGCGGTCTCGGGCCCGTACAAGTCCATGCTCCTCCTCCAGGACGTCGGCCGCCTCCCGGGCTCGGCGGTAGTCCCACCGGTCGGTGAGCAGCTGCCCGGACCAGTCGACGCGGGACACCGTGAGGTGGATGTGGTCGTCCCCGTGGCGGACCGCGACCCACGGGGCACCGTCGAACCCCATCTCCTCGACGAACCGCGTCGCGATGTCGGCCCACTGGGCGTCGGGCAGGATGCCGTCCTCGTCGGGCAGGGACAGGGAGGCCCGCCAGATCGGGGCAGTGATCTCCGGACGTCGGCGGGCGGTGTGGTCGATCGCCCGCGCGACCTGCAGCGGCGTCCCGGTGACGTTGCCCGCGACAATCCGCGGGTTGATGTGCTCATCCCGGCGCCCGGGGCCGAAGTCGTACACCAGGGCACCGACCGCCTTACGGCCCTTGGTGATGTTGGCGATCACTCCGGGTCCGTGGCGGTCATGGGCTCGATCCCCCTCAGCGCCAGGGCGGCGTTGCCGACCTCGAACAGCGCGGCCTCGATGGCGTGGTGGAGGTGCCCGTCCTGATGCGAGTACCGCACGAGCTGGTTGAGGTTGGCGCCGATCCGGCACAACTCGTCGTACGCGGCCTGGGTGACCGGATCGAGCGGCGCCGGCCTCCGCTCAGCACCGGGCACCGCCTGGCCGTCGACATCGTCGAGGACGTCCTCGACGACCGCGCGGACCCACGCACCCAGTTCGCGGCGGCCGGACTCGGCACGGGCCTCGTCCCAGCGCCGCTTCTCCTCGTCGTTGAGCCGCACCGACACCGTGTGCCCACGCTTGCTGCCCGGCGTCCCGCGCACCATCCAAGACCCTCCCGATCGTCGGCGTGCCGACTTTCGGCGCCCGCCGACACGGGCCGACACGGGCCCTGACACGGGTGACACGGGCGCCGACACGCCTCCACCAAGTCGTATCACCCGCCGGTATGCGCACCGCTTGCCGGTGCGCGGACGGTGCCAGAGGCCGCCTCGCGGCCTCGGGCTCCGTCCCGCCTCGCGGCCCCCCGGGGCCGC